>WLOE01000020.1 GCA_009699465.1 Actinomycetota bacterium
CATCCGTGGTGCTGAAGTGAGCAGCAACATCGCGAGCTTTCGCGCGAGCAAGCTCTAAACACAGATCAACTGGGGCAATTGGAGCAAGTGATGCTGCGAGTTCCTCTTCATCAACATGGCTCACCACGATCTGTGGCGTGACTCCTGCATTTGCTAACAACATGCGTCGAGCAGGTGAGGCTGAAGCAAGAACCAGTGATGTCACGATGCTCGCAGACTTATGAAAGTACAGACGCACGCCAAGCAGTTGCGCTTGGTCGTGGAGTTTTCAACAAGTTGCGCGTGTGATCACTCCACGCATTCAAACCCTTTGGTGCAGCTGGTGCTTCATGCGAACTCGCCACGATCGCAAGGATCAGGGCAAGTTCTTCATCCGTGGGGTTACCAGAGATAACACGAAGGACCGGGCGCTTTGGCTCGTTACTATCGCTCATTACAGCGGAATATTTCCGTGCTTACGAGCAATGCGAGTCACTCGCTTGTTACGCAAGTTGCGCAACGCACGAATGATCACGATGCGAGTGTCATGTGGCTGAATCACGCGATCAACATAACCACGCTCTGCGGCACGGTAAGGATTTGCCAGCTGCTCTTTGTATTCGTCAATAAGCTCTGCACGCTTGGCAACTGGATCTGCAGCATCAGCAAGCTCTTTTCGGTACAAGATGTTTGCTGCACCCTCAGCACCCATCACTGCAATTTCTGCAGTTGGCCACGCGAGGTTCAAGTCTGAGCCAAGGTGCTTGCTCGACATCACGATGTACGCGCCACCATAAGCCTTACGAGTAATGACGTTAATCATTGGCACTGTTGCTTCCGCGTATGCATAGATCAGCTTTGCGCCACGGCGAATGATGCCTTCCCATTCTTGGTCGGTGCCCGGCAAGAAGCCTGGTGTGTCCGTGAGGCTGATGATTGGGATGTTGAAGGCATCACAGGTGCGAATAAAGCGTGCTGCCTTTTCGGATGCTGCGATATCGAGCGTGCCAGCGAACTGCATTGGCTGGTTGGCAACAATGCCAACACTGTGACCTTCTACGCGACCAAAGCCAACCACGATGTTTGGTGCGAAGAGCGACTGAATTTCCAAGAACTCACCATCATCAAGGATCTGCGAGATCACGCGGTGCATGTCGTATGGCTGGTTGGGTGAATCTGGGATGAGTGAGTCGAGCGCATAATCATCTTCATTGAGTTCAAGATTCACTGCAGTGTCGAAGATTGGCGCATCTTCAAGGTTGTTGCTTGGCAAGTAGCTCAGCAATGCACGCAGGTAGTCGATCGCTTCTTCTTCGCTTGGCGCCATGTGGTGAGCAACGCCGGACTTCACATTGTGCGTTTGCGCGCCACCGAGTGCTTCCATCGCAACGTCTTCGCCAGTCACGGTCTTGATGACGTCTGGACCTGTGATGAACATGTACGAGGTCTTCTCAACCATGATTGTGAAGTCAGTAATTGCTGGTGAGTACACCGCGCCACCAGCACTTGGTCCCATGATCATCGAAATCTGAGGGATCACGCCAGAGGCCGCAACGTTGCGCTTGAAGATTTCGCCGTAGAGCGCAAGGGAGGCGACACCTTCTTGGATACGTGCGCCACCTGAGTCGTTCATGCCAATGACTGGACAGCCGGTCTTGAGCGCAAGGTCCATGACCTTGACGATTTTCTCTCCGACAAGGGCCCCGAGCGAACCACCGAAGGTGGTGAAGTCTTGAGCGAAGACGCAGACCGGGCGGCCATCAACGGTGCCGTAGCCCGTGATGACTGCATCGCCAAGTGGGCGGGACTTCTCTTGCCCAAAGTCAGTTGACTGGTGACGGGTGAGCTGGTCTACCTGCTGGAAGGAGTGCTCATCGAGCAGCATTTCAATGCGCTGCATCGCCGAGAGCTTGCCGCGCTTGCTTTGCTTGGTGATCGCCTCTTGCTGGCGACCATCAATTTCAGCCTCGTACTGGGCAAGTACTGCACCTCGACCCGCGGTGGTGTTGCGGTCGATGGCACTTGAATCTTTTGCTGCGGCGCTCATTGGCCCTCCTCGCGCGTTACCTTATCGGCGTGAGCGATAAAGATGCGCGGACTGTCCTGAACGTCACAAGCCTCCAGGCTGCCCTAGACGCCGCGGGCTGGGCTGGCCCCATGCCCACAGTGCTGGACACCACTGAATCCACCAATAACGACGTAGCCCGTCTGGCAGCTGCCGGAGCAGTTGAGGGCGCCTGCATCGTGGCTGAGCATCAATCCCAAGGGCGGGGGCGCCAGGCCCGAGATTGGGTAAGCCCTCCACATGCTGGGCTGTGGATGTCGGTACTCATTCGCCCCAAAGACATGCCTCGTGACTCGTGGACCTGGCTACCCCTGCTGGCAGGGCTAGCCGCCAGCGACGCGGTCAACTCGATTGCCCAAGTACCGACGCAGGTGAAATGGCCAAATGACCTTGTGGTGATCGCAGACCATGGCAAACATCAAGGCAAGCCCTTCAAACTCGCCGGCATATTGAGCGAAGCCATTGATGACAGCACGGTGGTGCTGGGCATCGGTATCAATGTGTCGCTGACAAAGGAAGAGTTGCCGATTCCGACGGGAACTTCGATCACCTTGGAGCGCGGTGTGGTCAATAGGGAAGCGCTGATGGCACAGGTGTTGGTGAACCTCGTGGCACGCCTTGAACAGTGGCGGGCACGTGATCAAGACTTAGTCCACGACTATCGCGCGGTGTGCGCCACGATCGGGCGCACTATTGAAGCCACGTTGCCCGGTGACAAGGTGATCCGCGGGGTCGCGGTACAGGTGGATAACGACGGACATTTAGTGATTGAAGTTGGGTCCGACACGGTAATTGTCACCGCTGGCGACGTCATTCATGCAACGATCTGACCGTGGCCTATCCAGCAAAGCTCCTTGCCCCCGGTGAAACAATCGTTTATGAGCTCAAACCCCACTGGCGCGCGCTGATCGTTCCGTTTTTTTTCTTCCTGATAGAACTGTTCTTGCTGACCTGGTTGCTCATGGCAATTTCCGGAAGCATTCCACGATGGATCATCGCGGTTGTCTTCGTGCTCGTGGTGGTGGTGTGGTCGATCATTCCGTTCTTGCGTTGGTTAACCACGCAATATGTGTTTACTGATCGGCGCATCATCGTTCGCAAGGGCTTGATCACCAAGCAAGGTAAAGATATGCCTTTGTCGAAAACCAACAACATTGCTTTCAATCAGGGTCTCTTAGGTCGCATCTTGAACTTTGGCAACCTTGATATTGATTCTGGCAACGTTGATGGAAGTTTGCTCATCAACGATGTGCCAAACGTGGAAGAGATACAACGGGATGTCTATCGCTTAGTGGAAGAAGACGAAGCGCGTCGGCGTACCGGCGGAGCATAAGGAAGACGTTGCTTAGATCAAGGTAGACGCGTCGCGCTCGGCAAGTTCTTGGTCGGCAGGGTTATCGGGAACAGCAGGGAAGACCCACTTGCGGTAACTCCAAAAGCGAAACAAGGTGCCAAGGCCAAGGCCAATCACATTCGCGCTGAGGTTGTCGGCAAGTGCACTGGTGAGACCTAAGACATAGTGAGACAGGTACAGGCAGCTCACTGAGATCAGCATGCCCACGCCATTGAGAAGAAAGAACATGACCAGCTCGCGGCTCATATGCGTGCGCCCACGATGACGGAAGGTCCAATAGCGGTTGCCGAAGTAGGCCACCACTGTTGCGACGGCGACGCTGACGATTTTGGCGCTGATTGGGCGATCGAACATTGGGCCCTGGCCACCGGCAAACCGAAGCAGGTTGAACAGGCCAATATCCACGACCAGTGCCACCAAGCCCACGGCGCCAAATTTGGCTACCTCACGAAACAAGGCTTCAAATTGCTCCTGAAACCCGTGAATCAAGCGAACGAGAGCGTTCGATGAGGCGTCGGCAGGCATTCGGGAAGCATAGGTCACCACGAACAGCATTTTTCGAGGGATTCGTGAGCGGCTAGGGTTTGCTAGTGAAGCAACTCGACGGCGCCCCAATAGTGGGCATGATCGGTGGCGGGCAACTGGCTCGTATGACCGCCGAAGCCGCCACAGCCTTAGGCATAGGTTTTCGAGTGCTCGCAGCGACCGATACCGATCCTGCAGCCCAAGTAGTGCGTGATGTGCGTATCGGTTCCCATGAGGATCGCGAAGCAGTGCTTGCCTTTGCTCAAGGCTGCGATGTCGTTACCTTCGATCACGAGCATGTGCCAACTGACATTCTCAAAGAGCTCGCAGCACTTGGTGTTGAAGTACGCCCGAGTGCCAGTGCTTTAGCCCATGCCCAAGACAAACTCCATATGCGTCAAGCACTCACCAAGATGGGTGCACCAAGCCCTGCCTGGGCAAAAGTTGAAACGTCTGACGATGTGGCGAAATTTGCTGCCGAAAACAACTGGCCTGTAGTGCTCAAGACTTCACGCGGAGGTTATGACGGCAAGGGTGTGTGGGTGATCGACGATGTCGACCAAGCAAGAGCCGTGATGGCGACGCCGCTTGCGAAAAATTCGTTGTGGCTAGTAGAGCAATTCGTTCCATTTGTTCGTGAACTATCTGCTCAAGTCGCGCGGTCACCGCATGGTCAAGCCGTTGCCTACCCAGTTGTGCAAACAAAGCAAACCAATGGCATCTGTACAGAAGTCATTGCACCGGCTCCTGGCTTAAGTGACGAGCTTGCTTTGAAGGCGCAGCAAATTGCTCTACGCATTGCGCAAGAGCTTGATGTGGTGGGCATGCTCGCTGTTGAACTCTTTGACACTGGCGATGCGATCGTGGTGAACGAACTCGCCATGCGCCCGCATAACTCAGGTCACTGGTCTATCGAAGGCGCAGTCACGAGCCAATTCGAAAACCACCTGCGCGCAGTGCTGGATCTCCCACTCGGAGATCCAAGCACTCGATCAGCAGCCGTAGTGATGGTGAACGTGCTCGGTGGAACGGTCGGCAATCTTTATTCCGCGTACCGACACGTGTTTGCTCGTGACCCTGAACTCAAAGTGCATCTTTATGGCAAAGAAGTAAAGCCAGGGCGCAAGGTTGGTCACGTGACTTTGCTGGGCGACAATGCTGACGAATTACTCGTTCGCGGGCGCCATGCAGCAGACTATTTCTCTGGGACCATCAATGAATAAAGGAGACACCATGGCTACTCAGCCATTAGTAGGTATTTGCATGGGCAGTGATTCAGACTGGCCAACGATGCAGGCCGCCGCCGATGCTCTTGATGAGTTCAACATTGCCTATGAAGTCAACGTGCTTTCAGCTCACCGCATGCCATTGGAAATGGTGGAGTATGGCAACAAGGCTGTTGATCGCGGGCTCAAAGTAATCATTGCTGGCGCCGGTGGGGCTGCGCACCTTCCAGGGATGCTCGCCTCGCTCACTCCGATTACCGTGATCGGTGTTCCTGTTGCTGTCGGAACATTGGATGGCATGGATTCACTACTTTCCATTGTTCAGATGCCAGCCGGCGTTCCTGTTGCCACTGTTGCGATCGGCAACGCGCGCAACGCGGGATTGCTTGCGGTGCGAATGCTCGGAATTGCTGATGCTGAACTCGTTGACTCAATGGTTGAGTTCCAAAACGAACTCAATGCAGCAGCAAAAGCAAAGGGCGCAAACCTCAAGCGGTAAATCTGCACCTTTGTAGCAGAAAAACCAATTACGCGTTTGGTCGGCCAAGTGCTCGATAAGTGAAGCCTGCATTACGCCAAGCCTGCGGATCAAGAGTGTTGCGTCCGTCAATGATGTGGCGCGAATTCACAACCTTGGCAACTGCTGCGGGGTCGAGTTCGCGGTATTCATTCCACTCTGTGCCGTGGATGATGAGGTCAGCGCCATCGAGGGCTTTCAATACATCTTGTTCATAGGCCATGTTTGGGTACACCCGAGCTGCGTTGGCTAAGCCCTTTGGATCATGCACCTTCACTTTGGCACCGGCGTTGCTCATCGCAACCGCGATATCCAGTGAAGGTGAATCGCGCACATCGTCGCTGTTTGGTTTGAATGTTGCGCCAAGCACCGTGACGGACTTACCTACAAACTCACCACCAAGCACTTTGCGGGCAAGATCAACTGTGTGAGTGCGGCGACGTAAGTTGATTTGATCAACTTCTCGAAGGAACATCAATGCTTCATCAGCACCAAGCTCACCGGCACGCGCCATAAATGCGCGAATGTCCTTTGGTAGACAGCCACCGCCGAAGCCAAGGCCAGCAGCCAAGAATCGATTGCCAATGCGCGGGTCATATCCAATTGCTTGAGCAAGCTCTGTGACATCTGCTCCAGCAGCCTCACACACTTCTGCCATTGCATTAATGAACGAGATTTTTGTTGCCAAGAATGAGTTGGCGGCAACTTTGACTAATTCAGCAGTTGGAAAGTCAGTCACCAAAAATGGAGTATTGATTTCCAGGAGTGGGGCGTACACCTCACGAAGGAGATCTTCAGCACGCTGACTGCGTACGCCAACCACCAAGCGATCAGGGCGCAATGTGTCTTCAACTGCGAAACCTTCACGTAGGAACTCTGGGTTCCAAGCAACTTCAACGCCTGTTGCAGCTGTTGCTTTCAGCCGCAATTCAATTTCGTTGGCTGTACCAACGGGAACCGTGGATTTACCCACAACGAGCGAGTTTGGCTTTAAGTAAGGGGCTAGCGCTTCTACTGACCCAAAGACCTGAGACATGTCGGCCTTCTGAGCGCCGGCAAGTTGGGGGGTGCCCACGCAGATGAAGTGAATGTCCGCGAATTCGGCAGCTTCTTGAATAGAGGTGGAAAAGTGCAGGCGTCCAGCTGCGATATTTCGCTCAAGGACCTCGTCGAGCCCTGGCTCATAGAACGGGACTTTCCCGGTCTGAAGGATGGCGACCTTATTTGGGTCAACGTCGATACCAATGACCTCAAACCCCAGTTCAGCCATGCAAGCCGCGTGGGTGGCTCCGAGGTAGCCGGTGCCAATAACTGAGAGTCTTAAGGTCATGATGCAAGGCTACCGGCGAGAACGTCGGATACCCCTCTACGCTGGCCCATGTGAGCAATCCCTTAGCCCTAGCGCGTGCCCAAGCCAAGCAGATCAAGCGGGGACCTGTGCCAGGGTTGCCGGAAGGAATCACTCTCAAAATTAAGCCAACAATGTGGCTTGTCAAAGGCGACAATATTGATTCGTTGTCACAACTGGCGGTGATGATCGTCGGTGGCCCAGAAATCACCCGGATTGATGTGCGCTTGAAGTCATGGACCCCACCAAAGGGTTGGGCTGGCGCGCCAAAGCTCTCCGGTATCAAGTCTCTTTGGCTGCATGGCCACGGAGACGGCATTTTGCTCGAACTGGTCACTGTAGAAAAAACTGATCCCGCACTCCTCATCGGTGCAGCGGTGCGAGTACTCCAGCCGATGGTGTCTTCAGGCTTTGGATCGATGCTTACCTTTGGGCCTGGACTTCCCAAGAGTGCAGCTTCTTTAGTTGCCGACCTCAATGATGTGGTCACTCCAACAGAACAAGCGCACGCACACTTGCGTCGTTGTGACACGTTGGTCACCTCATCACAAGTTTCACTGGATTCAATTGATCGCGTCCGAACTGTTGTCATTGATGAAGATCGACCTACCTGGCTGGTTGATGGCGTTGAGCACGAAGTCTTTGTGAATCCACTTGTACATCGCCCGATTGGTCGTCGCTCCGTTGGTCCGTGGCCACTTGGTATCGGATCAGTGCAAGGTGGGGCGCTCGTAGTTGAAGGAAGCGGCGTTTTGATCAAAGCCGACGGTGACTTGAGTGAGAGTGATGTTGTAGCACTGAGGAGTCTTGCAGGAGTTCAGACACTTTTGGAATTGCCAGCCCGTTGGCGTGCCCAGCTTGAAGCTTGCGGCTTGCTTGTTCGAGCAAGTGAATTTCCAGTTGATGACATGGACTGGCTTGTGCAATCAGTTCACACACGCCGCCACGCTCTTCGCGCCTATTCACCGGTGGCGGCATTAAATGCTTGGCCGACAGTGTCAGTAGTACTCGCAACGCATCGTGAGCGCTTTATCGATCATGCTGTTGCGCAACTCGCGCGCCTTGCTTACCCGAACTTGCAAATTATTGTTGGTTTACATGGGGTCGAGGTTGATGAGTCTCGTTTCGCACCGATAGCTCACGATCTCAAGGTTGTTCGAATGAGTAATGACATTCCATTCGGCACCGCACTGCAGCAGTTGAGTCAGCATGCTGAAGGACAACTCATTACCAAGATGGATGACGACGATTTCTATGGTCCGGAGCATGTATGGGATCTCGTGCTTGCTCGCATGTATTCGGGTGCAACATTGGTAGGGAAGGCACTTGATTGGATTCACGTTGAGTCGGCAAACACCACTGCATTTCGACCAGAATATGTAGCTGAGACGTATGCCCCGTTCATTGCTGGTGGCACCATGTTGATCTCACGTGCAGATCTGGATGCTCTTGGTGGCTGGCGCCCGGTTGCCAAGTCAGTCGACCGTGCGCTCATCGAACGCGTTCAGCACACAGGTGGATCTATTTACCGCACCCATGGTTTGGGTTATCTCTACGAACGTCGTGGCGAAGGACACACTGCCACTCCCAATGAAGATCACTTTCTCACCAAAACAACACGCACCTATGAAGGGCGTATCGAACACGAAGTATTCGGAACGCGTGCATGACCAACGCTCCACTTTCGTTACTTCCACGCGTCAGCGTGATCATGCCGGTGCTTAATGAGGAACGTCATCTTGATGAAGCTGTAGAACAGATTCTTCGCCAAGATTATTTGGGTGAGCTAGAAGTTGTGATGGCTGTTGGTCCATCAAAGGATCACACACAAGAAGTGGCAGATGCGCTTGCTGCACGTCATGCAAATGTGCTCGTCGTCGCCAATCCAACGGGAAAAACACCAGCAGCCCTCAACGCTGCTATCGCTCAAGCAAGCGGTGAGGTAGTGGTCCGTGTTGATGGCCACGCCATGATTCCTACAGATTACGTTTCCCAAGGTGTTGCTGCTCTTCAGGAAACGGGGGCAGACAACGTCGGTGGCATCATGGCTGCTGTTGGTTCAACTTCTTTTGAATGTGCGGTAGCGCGGGCAATGACATCCAAGTTTGGAGTTGGCGGAGCGGCATTCCATGTAGGTGGTGCACCTGGCCCAGCGTTGACTGTTTACCTCGGGTGTTTCCGTGCTGATGCGCTCGCGCGAGTGAATGGCTATGACGATTCAATGGAGCGAGCCCAAGACTGGGAAATGAATCTACGCATTCGTCAAAGTGGTGGCACTGTGTGGTTCACGCCAACAATGCAAGTTGAATATCGCCCACGCCCGAATGCGCGCGCCCTTGCCCGCCAGTATCACGATTACGGACGCTGGCGCCGAGAAGTTGCCCGCCGCCATCCAGACACACTTTCATTTCGATACCTAGCTGCACCCATCGCCGTTTCCTTGGTGATCCTAGGCGTGATTGCGGGGGTCATCGGCGTTGTTCTGGGCAATGATTGGCTCACGCTGCTTGGGTTCTTGATGCCAATTGGTTATGTCTTAGGCAACCTCTTTGCCTCGTCTATTTCTGCAGTGAGCCCAACACTGTTGAGCATCGGCGCTGCGCTTCGACTGCCGATTGTGTACGCCACGATGCATGGAGCCTGGGGCTTGGGGTTCTTGCGTGGAGTGAAGTCATGAAGATTTTTGGGCAACGGAAATTGCGCTGGACCGTTCTGACTTCAGCACCTGGCGGGAAAGCAGGGGAGCAGTGGGGTGACACGTGGTTTGCGCGCGATCTCGTTGATGCGCTTCGCAAACTTGGTCAAGACGCTCACACCACTTCGCGCCAGAATGCCCACTCACTCGAACGTGAAAATGATGACGTTGTTGTCGTGCTTCGCGGGTTAACAGAAGTGAAACCAAATCGCTCGAAGAAAAACTCAATTTGGATTCTTTGGGTCATCTCGCATCCTGAATTAGTGACGCAAGATGAAGCAAGCCGTTATGACGTGGTGTTCGCTGCGAGTAACCATTGGAATCCTGACTTTGTTGATGTTCGCCCACTCTTGCAAGCAACGAATCCATCGCGATTTACTCCAAGTGCAGGAATTGCTGACAGCGGTGATGAAGTGCTCTTCGTTGGCTCAACCCGTGGCGTATTTCGCCCGATCGTGAAAGACGCAATGGAGGCGAATCTTGAGTTGAGCCTTTATGGCGTTGGCTGGCAGGAATATGTTGGTGTCGAAAAGATCAAGGCAGATTTTTTGGCAAACGATCAGCTTCCATCTGCGTATGCAAGAGCCCAAGTGGTGCTGAACGATCATCATCAGTTCATGGCTGATACCGGATTCTTATCGAATCGACTCTTCGACGCGGCAGCAACAGGGACGCGCATTATTTCTGATCCAGCGCTGGGGCTGTCGGAAGTCTTTGGCGACCATGTGCGTAGCTACTCATCAGTAGCAGAGTTGGCTGCTATCGCCAGCGATGTTGATGCTGCTTTCCCAGGGTTCGATGAACGGATGAAGTTTGCAGACGAAATTGCGACCCTTCATAGCTTTGTTGCTCGCGCGAAGGAACTCATTGCCTTTGTGCAAGACAAGCGAGTGAAGAAGTGAGCAGTATTCCTGATGTCAGCATTGTGTTGACGAAACCAGCTGAGGTCGATGGGTCATTCGTTGATCAGACCCTTCGTAACCTTGAGGTTGTTGATTCTTTTGATCAAGCCAAAGGTGCCTGGGTGATGTTTGCTCCTGCGTTTTTCCCGTATGAGCGCCATATTGTGAAGAACCTGCTCCTTGCCGCCGAATCAGCAAATGCGGATGTGGTTATTGGCGGGATAAAAGGTCCATGGGTTGCCACAAGAGTCGCAGCGGATGAGTTTTCTGACTCAACGACCGAGATTCCAGCCACGCATGTGTTAATCCGCAAAAGTTGGTTGGTGAGCCAAGATGCAGTTTGCGCGGATGTAGTGCGTGGCGCTGAAGTCTTTCGAGTTGAGTCACTGCCGCAAGAAGCTCGTGTGATGACAATCCCGCAGGATGTTGTTGCGAAACCGAGGAAGAAAGCGGCGAACCCAAAAGCGGCGAAAGGCTCGCCATTTCAAAATCTGCCAGCAATGGGTTACTTCATTGCCAAGTATCTGCCTCTAAAAAATGAAGTGCTCTTCGATGTGGAAGGCGACCGAGCGGTTGATTCCGCCTTGCCGGACTTGGCTTGTGACTGGAAGTTGCTTAATCCTGGAATAAAGCAGAAGTGGATCACGCCGAAACTTCGAAACACGTGGACGCATGCCTGGCATTTAGGGCGTGCAAAGTACCTCGTGACCAATGAAGTGTTCCTCAATCGTATTCCCAAGCGTGAAGGTCAGATGATGGCTGTTGCCGGCGTAGGTATCCCGGTCCTTCGCACAGGCCGAGATAACCCTGATTGGGTATTGCAGCCAACTTCTGAACGCAGGCCGGCCTGGTCACAAGTGGGGCGTTGGGATCTTGTACTTGCGGCGTCACCATTTGCTGAGCAAGTGCTGCGTTCATCAACGGCGTACGTCAGTGAAGTCGTTTCAGGAACCATATTTGGCGATGCGATGATGAAGGCAAGTGCGACAACGAGTCTGAAGTCCGAGTTGAGCATCGACTCAAGCCGTCCGCTTGTGGTCTGCGCATTCTTCACGAGCCAGAGCGCACCCGATCTCACGAAACTGGAACAAGTATTTGGTGATCGAGTTCAATTCGTGGGCGTAACAGACGATTGCAGCACCTTGCGATTGCCAGAGAGCATTGCGCAAGTGGCCACTGATTTGCCTAAGTGGCTTGCCGCGGCTGATGTGATGATTACCGATTGGTCAGCACTCGCGATGGAGTTTGGTCGCCTGCAGCGCCCGATCATTGTGATTGAGCCAAACCGGATTGATGTAGTGCGCAGGCGTGGAACGTATCTTGATGTGCATTCACAATTCCCAGGTCCAGTAGTAGAAGACCTAGACGCACTGATTGCTGCTGTGAGTAGCTGGCTTGATGGTGAAGGTTCTGTTGCAAACTACGCAGAACGTCGAGAATCCTTTACTGAACTTTGCGGAGTTTCAACTGGCAACGCGGCACAACGCTTATGGGACGCGATGGTGAAACAGTCGTGAGTACTCGAGTCGTGTTACTTGCCAATAACGTAGATGAACTGGGTGGAGCCCAAAAAGTCGTTCAGGTGCTTGCCGCTGGTTTTGCTTCGCGGGGTTATGACGTCACACTCGTGGGTGTTGAGCCGGTTGGCGAGAGAACCGCCCACGTGAGTGCGAGTTACCAGGTTGAGCGCTTGCTGGAAGTGAGTTATCCAAAGGATTCAGGCCCTGAACTCGACGCGCTTCGGGTAGGTGCGGTGAAGAAGCTACAGACGATCCTTGAAGCAGGCGATCCTGGAGTCATCATCAGCGCTCAAGTGTGGGCGATGGAACACGCACTCGACTGCGATCTCACCGACTGGAAGACCATTGGGCAGTTCCACTCTTCAATCGAAGCAGCGGTGTTCAACAAAGATTTAGCTCGCATATTGCAGGCCTATCGCGATGCTGACGCGTTCCTTGCGCTCACTGATATCGATGCGTTGCGTTTCACTCAATCTGGTTTGAATAATGCAAGAGCAATGCCCAATCCACTTGCGCAATGGCCCGAGACTGTCGCGAATCCTGATTCCAAAGTCATAACTTACCTAGGGCGCCTGTCCGCAGAAAAAGCGCCGATGACTCTTGTGCAAGCCTGGCGCATTGTGTGTGGGCAAGGTCAACTTGATGATTGGTCACTCAACATCATCGGTTCAGGTCCGCATGATGTTCAGATTGAAGCCGCGATTGCTGATTTACCGCGAGTGCGGTTGCTTGCACCGGTGTCTGATCCTTATGCAACTCTGCAGAACACTGGAATCTTGGCAGTACCCTCACTCGTTGAAGGGCTTCCGCTAGCAGTGATGGAAGCATTAGCAAGCGGTGTTCCTGTTGTGGCAAGCGATTGTTCAGCCGGAGTGCGTGAACTCCTGGATAACGGAGCTTGCGGAATATTGGTTAATCGTGGAGATGCAGCGGATTTAGCCAGAGGCCTGTGCGAGTTAGCGCAGAACGATCAATTGCGAGCCCAGATGGCTGCTCATGGACGCACACATATAGAGGCGTATCGGCTCGACCGAGTTCTTGATCAATGGGAAAAGCTCTTCGCTGACGTTCAACGGTAGTTACTCCAGCAACACTCAGAGGTGTTGGTTAGCGCGCGAAAGATCTTCCTCAAAATCCACCTCGACGGCGAATAAGTCGGTGATGTCTAGTGGCAACACATGCAGTCCATCACGATCGATGGCGATTTCCAGCCCGCGCTCGAAGTAGTCGCCATCTTCACAGGATTCAAGTCCGCGAATAAAGGTCGCACGATCTTTCGATGAGATGAAGTTAATGCCAACAGCTTCACCGAGGGCAGGATTGACAGTCTTAGAAAGTGCATCAATGAAACCTTGGGAATTCACCGTGTATTTCACTTCTTCTTCAGCAACTGCAGAAGTGTTGACACACACGAAGGACTGATCAGCAGCCATCATCGGCTTGCAGCGCTCAAGCACTTCTGGGTCAAACACCACATCACCATTGAGCCAGATCACGCCGCCATCTGATGCCAGACGAAGTGCCTTGAGTAGCGATCGGTTCGTGTTGGTCTGGTCGAAGTTCTCGTTGTAGGCATAGGTGACGTTAGGGAAAGCCTCGAGAATCATGTCGAGTTTGAATCCAACCACGGTGAGCACACGAAGATCGGTGCCAAAGACCTTTTGGAGATTATCCATCTGTTGACCCATGATGGTTCGACCATCAGCCAGAGGAGTGAGTGGCTTTGGCCACGGCTTGCCTAAGCGAGTGCCCATTCCTGCGGCCAAGATCACTGCTTGAGTATTCATGTGGTGCATCTCCGGAGTGGTCTTGGTGCTACTGACGAGGAGTGACCTATCGTAACGGCGTGACCGATCAGCCGCGCCCTACACACCCAACGGTGGCCCAGATCCGTGAGGTCTGCCAACCGCCAGCAATTCGCGGTCGCACAAACTCAGAACATTGGGTTGCTGATGTCTACCTTCGCGATATTTCACCGTATCTGACCAAGCAGCTACTCAAGACGCCTATCACTGCAAATCAGGTCACCTGGCTCATGGTGGCTACTGGTGCTTCAGCGGCCGTTGCCTTACTGATTCCAGGTATCTGGGGACCATTGTTGGCGGTATTCCTTGGTCAGATGCAGATGCTCTGGGACTGCTGCGATGGAGAAGTTGCGCGTTGGCGTCGTAAGTCTTCGCCAATGGGTGTGTTCATTGATCGTGTTGGTCATTACACAACTGAAGGTTTGATCCCGATTGCTTTGGGTTTGCGTGCGGCAGGTTTCCCAAATGAAGGATGGCTTGATTCCATTTGGCCATTCCTTGGCGCACTACTTTCCGTCATCATTTTGTATAACAAGGCATTGAACGACATGGTGCATGTATCGCGCGCATACAACGACCTGCCAAAACTCGTCGATAAAGCTGAGGTTGGGGTTCCGACAAACACCGGAATTCGTAACCTTCGCTCACTTGCCAAGTTCTTCCCATTTCAGCGTGCCTATCACTCGGTCGAGCTCACAATATTGATTTTGATCGCTGGAATTATCGATCTGTTTATTGGAGACCTTGGGGCAACGCGTGTGTTACTTGTTGCACTCCTTGGATTCGGTGTGATCACGATTGTGGGTCACTTAGCTTCGATTCTTACCTCGAGCAAGCTTCGATGAATCAACCCCGCTTTGGCGTGGTGGTGCTCACAATGGGTAAGCGCCCAGATGATCTTGCGCGTGGTGTGCGTTCACTTCTGGCCCAGCAAGGTGTTGAGCTCGACATTGTTGTTGTGGGCAATGGTTGGGAGCCAACAGATTTACCTGCAGGCATCAAAGCGCATGGCCTCACTGCCAACGTAGGTATTCCTGCAGGCCGAAATGCCGGCGTGAGTCAGGTGGCTGGGGAGTTGTTGTTCTTCCTTGACGACGATGCATCGTTAGCTGATCCGCATTTTCTCGAAACGGTTGCGCAGCGCTTTGCCGATGATCCAAAGCTTGGTCTGATTCAGCCGCGCGTTGTCGATCCGACAGGTCTTGCAGCTCCTGGGCGCTGGGTGCCTCGTCTTCGTGTTGGCGATCCTGCAACTCCAGGACCAGCAACGTCACTTTGGGAAGGTGCAGTAGCGATGCGCCGCGAACTCTTTGATCGCATCGGCGGCTGGCCAGATGAGTTCTTCTACGCGCATGAGGGCATTGATTTGGTATGGCGTGTGTGGGACGAGGGTTTCACCCCTTGGTATGCAGGCGATCTGATAGTGCATCACCCAGTCATTGATCCAGCTCGTCATGATGTGTACTACCGACTCAACGCGCGCAACCGAGTGTGGTTAGCGCGCCGCAATCTTCCAGTAGTGATTGAACCGATTTACGTAGGCACCTGGATAGGTATGACGTTGCTTCGGGTACATGACAAGGCGGCTTTGAAGTCTTGGTTCGCCGGGCTCGGCGAAGGTATGAAGAACAAGCCAACAGGCCGTAAAAAGATGCAGTGGAAAACTGTATGGGCAATGACCAAAGCCGGTCGCCCGCCAGTGATTTAAGGCAATTGACTCAGGCACCCGCGATGAATGCTGCGCTTACGAAGCGCAGAAGGACTCATCGCCGGTGTTCAGCTTCGAATATACGTCACCAGCTGCGGCACTAATAATCACCGGTTTAATCGCGGTGAAGTCAGGACCGATGGTCAATGTCATGCGTTGACCATTGCCCGTCGCATCACCCTTGGCGCCGGCTGCCCAGAGCAATGTCTTTGCACTGGTATCCCAACGAGGGCTGTACTGCACCACTGTTGCAGTAACGGGAGCTTTCGCATTGCCAACGTTTTGAACCCGGTATCCCTGAGCCTTGAGTTGCTTTGCAACCTTGCGCGCAAGTCCTGGAGTTGTAGTGCCGTTGAATACGTCAACGTAAATACCGCTTGGGGCACTCGACAATGTTGGCTGACCATTCGTTGGCTTAGGTGGGTACTCGGTGTCTTCGCGCATTGCCTTCCAGACTGGGCGAGCCTTCTTCTTGTTTTCCAACACGTTTGCCCCATCGCCAGCCGGCTTCCACGGCATGGTTAAAAAGGTGAGGTTCTTGGGATTGATGTCTTTCATGGAAAGCACCAGTTCTTGCAACTGCTTGAGATCAGCCATCTGCGGATCGGCAGTAATAGCTTGAGTGGCCGCATCTAGCAAACCAATGACCGATGCAGGGTTGAGCAAAGTGCCGCTGGAAAGGACCTTGCGTGAAAGTGAAGAAATGAAAGCCTGCTGACGCCTGATGCGCGAAGTATCTGACCCATCGCCGATGTTATGGCGGATGCGGACGAATGCAAGTGCTTCTTCACCTGTGACAGTCTGCTTACCCGCAGGAAGATTCAATCCACTCTGTCGATCTTTTACCGGCTGCGCTAGGCAAATTTCTACTCCACCGACAGCATTCACAATTTTTTTGAAGCCACCAAAGTCAATCTTCACGAAGTTCGTGATGTTCATGCCCGTGAGCTCATTCACCGTCTTAATCGTGCAAGCCGGGCCACCGATTGAATATGCATCGTTAAATTTATTGGTGATGTTGCCAACGGTCTGGCCTTTGCTGTTGGTGCACTGGGGAATGCGCACCAATGTGTCGCGCGGAATGCTCACCGCAACTGCGTTCGTTCGGTCAGCGCTCACATGCAACACGATCGTGGTGTCAGAGCGCTCGCCGTAATTCATGCCCTTTTTGCCGTAGCCCTGATTGCCTTTGCCAGTGCGGGTATCAGTGCCCATCAGCACGACATTGAGCGCCTTCATGTTGCCATCGGCGTCATAGACCAGTCCAGCAGCTTCCGCCGAGGTCGTGGAACCGTTGAGTTGGTCTGAAACGTCCAAACTCGTGATGTTTCCCTGCAGGTTGCCCAACAGGTGGTTCACCCCTGCCCCGATCACGGTTGTGATCAGCACGATGCCCGCTACAACGGCAGCAAGGATGCGTGGCCAGCGGCGGCGCGAGGTTGGCATGAACGTCCTTCTAACGGAGGGTAAACAGCCATCGTAAGTCGCCGAACGGCTCCCCACGAATGCTCAGACGGCGTGTTGCTCTGTGAGGTTCCCTTAAGGAGACCTAGATAACAGTTGGGACTCAAGTGGCGTGTGCTGATTGAGTCTTTGCACTTCTCCATGGCACCGTAGGGATTTATCCCCTTCTTCCCCGAAAGGACCCGTATGACGTTTCGAGCCTTTGCTCGTCGTCCCATCGTTTGGGTCACCACCTCGTGTATCGGGGTGGCGGGATTCGTGCTGCCAGTCACCAGTTTGCCCAGCGCGGCGCGTTCCGCGGTGAGCCCAACTGAGCAAGCAATTTCGGTCTCGGGTGTGGACCAGCAGGGAATTACGGAGTCTTCGGTAGCGATGGCGGCTTGGGGTGGAGACGCATCTGTGCATGCGCTCGGTTTAGCTCAGAGCAGTCATGCGCATGATGCGAGCGATGAGGAAGCGATGCCACTGGCTCCGGCAATTGCCACCAAAGCAATTGCAACCGATGGTTTTGGGTTAGTTGCGGTCACAGCGGATTCACCGATGAGTCCTGAATCTCGAGTACTGGTGCGCGTGCGCGAAGACGGGAGCTGGGGGCGCTGGGAAAAGTTAGCAATCTCTGAGCACCGACCAGATCCAGGTTCGGCTGAAGCAGTCAATGCTCGTTACGGAACCGAACCGTTGCTGACGGGTGAAGCAGACGGTGTTCAGGTACGAATGGATACACCTCAGGGCATTGAGCCGGCGAATACTCAAGTGGTGCTTCTGGATAACCCAGTGACACAAGACGACGCAAACCTTCCAGATTCCGGTGCAAGCAGTGATCCGATTGCAACCGTCGAAGCAGGCACGGTGAGTGCACCCATGCCAACCATCATCACGCGCGCTCAATGGGGTGCTGATGAAAGTTTACGTAAGGGATCAGCCAGTTACGCGCCAACGATCAAAGCTGGTTTCTTGCATCACACCGTGACGACGAATAACTACACGCCGGAGCAAGCTGCTCAGCAGGTGCGAAACCTGTATGCCTATTTCACCAAGAGTCTTCGTTACTCAGATATGGCCTATAACTTCATTGTTGATCGCTTTGGGCGACTGTATGAAGGTCGAGCCGGCGGTATGGACCAAGCAGTAGTAGGTGGTCACACCGCTGGATTTAATCAAGATACTTTCGCGGTTTCAGCCCTGGGTAACTTCCAATCTGCTACACCTGCTCCTGATCAATTGAATGCGATCAGCGATGCTGTCGCTCAACTCTTTGCCTGGAAGTTGGCCTTGAATCACCGTGATCCAAACGGGACCACGCAACTCACCTCTGATTCATCTGCAGGAACTTCGAAATATCGCGCCGGGGAAATTGCGAATGCCTTCGTAATTGGTGGTCACCGAGATATCGGTAGCACTGCATGTCCAGGTAAATTCCTGGAACCTCAATTGCCGGCCATTCGCGCTGCAACAACGGCAAAGATGGGCGTGACGGCGATTAATCCTGCCGTTGGTCCGGCTATTGCGTGGGGTTCTAACCAGCCATTGGTATTGAACACAACAACGAATGCACCACTCACATGGACCGTGAATATTTCCTCACGATGTGGTGCCGTGGTGCGCACCCTGACGGGAGTGCAGCCAGCCCCAGGTCCGTTAGTAATTGGTTGGGACCTCAAAGACAACGCTGGCAACGCAGTCCCACCAGGTACCTACACCTTCAATCTCAATGGCACGAGTGGCGCAGACACCATCTACCCATGGACCGGTTCGGGTGTTATCACGACTGCTCCTGGTTCACCGATTGATCCATGTGGTCCGCCAGACACCTTCGCGCTGACCGGTGCTGGTTACGGTCATGGCATTGGCATGTCGCAGTGGGGCGCCTATGGCATGGCTAAAGAAGGCAACAACGCGACCCAAATTGTTGGGCACTACTTCCCAAACACGGCTGTAGCTCCTGTCCAAGACGACATGGAACTTCGCGTCAATCTTTTTTACCGCGTCGCACAAACCAAGGTGCGCTCGGAATCCCTTGAAACCGGTGGCGGCCAGATTGAGGTCACTGTCGGAGGCAATGTGGTCACAGGTAGTCCAAGCGATGTCTTCACCTTCAACGTTTCCGGCAATGCAGTGAATGTGCAGCGCACTACGGGCGGTTCAACGACTGATCTTGGAACTGCTCCGCAAGCAACTGTGAAGTGGGCAGGTAACCGAGATTCTGGAACGGCCGGTGGCCCGGCCACTGCGCTGAATGTCATTGGTCCTAATGGTTCTTTCTCAACCCCAGGTCACCGTTACCGATTTGGCAAACTCGATGTCGTTGCCGCAACTAACTCAACAGGTACGCGATTAAATGTTGTAAATCAAGTTCGCATGCATGACGAATACCTTTACGGCATCGCCGAAGTTTCGAGTTCTTGGCCTGAGGCTGCGATGCAGGCTCAAGTGATCGCTGCTCGGTCATACGCGCTAGCGAAGTACAACGCTGGTGAAAAAAAGGCATGTAACTGTCACATCGATGATGGCGATGGACCATTTAATGATCAGGTTTTCGTGGGTTGGGCCAAGGCCACGGCACCAAAGGGTGATCGTTGGGTTGCGGCAGTGAATAGCACCTTTGGTTCAGAAACGACGGGCATCGCGGCGACGTATAACGGAGCGCCTATTAGTGCGTTCTATTCCTCATCAAGTGGCGGCATCACCAACACGACGAAGGATGTCTGGGGCGGAGCACTTCCATACTCGGTGAATGTTGACGATCACTGGTCACTTTCCCCAGACAATCCAAATGCCAGTTGGACGGTGAACGTGCCACAGGCTGCCATGGCATCTGCCTTTGGGGTACCGGGTGTCTGGAAGGTTGAAGTCGCGGAACGTTTGCCGTCGGGCAGTGTGCGCACGCTTGCGGGAACCTTGCAAGATGGATCAACGCGCACAATCACTGGTGAAGTGATGCGTGCGAGACTTGGATTGAAATCGACCTATGTCAATGCAATCAATGGTCAAGCAGTTCCCGGTGCGCCATCGATCACACCAACACCGGCAACAACCACTGCAGCACCTGTACCCGTAGCTCCTGAAACGCCAACCCCTGTAGCGACGGCCACGATTACCATGAAAATCGGGCCGACTTTGCAACCAAAGGCTGGCTCTTCGTTGAAGTTCAGAGGAAAAGTGGTTCCTGCTGCTGGTGGATTAACAGTGCAACGGCAGATGAAGGTTGATGGGGCTTGGCAAGTTAAGGCAACCACGACAACCAAAGCATCAGGGCGTTTCACCTTCACGATCAAGAAAGCCGTGCCTGCTGGTGCACAATATGAGTACCGCGTGGTGGTGCTCAAGAACGGCGCAGAAATTGCGGCGAGTACATCAGGTCTTGTAAAAATTCGAAAGTAATTACTGCCAGACCTGAGAAATGCCTTCTTGTTGAGCAATCGCTGAGGTATCAACTGCATTGCTCATCACTACGGAACCTGAGCCATTGAGCGGGAAGAGTGCAGGAATCAACCAAGCACCGAGCGAATCTGATGCCGGCGCATTGATGAGCACTCGATCTGAGGAATCGGGGAGCGAAGATGCGACCCACGCAAGTGCATTGATGCGCGAATAGTCAGTGTCGTTAAGCACCAGCGCAGGCCCGTCGCCAGTTGCCGGTTCGACGAGCAG
>WLOE01000021.1 GCA_009699465.1 Actinomycetota bacterium
AAGCCAAGAAAAACGCGCTCGCAGCACTCAGAAGGAATCCCTGAAAAAGTCCTGCGCGCACACTCACGATTCCCATTGCCGCTGGGCGCTTATCTGTTCGGTGCATCACAGCATCGATGTCGCGGTCATACACGCTATTGAGTGTGTTAGCCCCCATTGCAGCTAACGCTCCTCCAACGAGAACAGCGATTGTTGCTTGCAGGGTAGGAAGACCCTGAGCGGCGAGAAACATCGTGGGGACAGCGGTAACCAAGAGAAGTTCAACGATTCGTGGCTTGGTCAAGGCAACATGGGCAGCCAACCGCTGGCGCGGAGTTGTGCCGGGCAATTCCAGACCTGTGCTCACCTGGGTAGCCTAGCCTTGGTGTCGTGGTCAGGCTGTTGCACAGGTCGCACTAGTGTTTTCCGTGTGACGGCACTTGACTGGACCACCACCGATGACCGAGCCACCGCGTACTTGCGCGCACTAGCCATGGATGCTGTGCAAAAAGCGACAAATGGCCACCCGGGCACGGCCATGACGTTGGCACCCGTGGCCTACTTGCTCTTTCAACGGATTATGCGTCACGATCCTTCCGAGCCTCATTGGTTAGGCCGTGATCGCTTTGTTTTAAGCTGTGGACACTCAAGTTTGACGCTGTATAACCAGCTGTTCTTGAGTCAGTACGGACTCACGATGAGCGACTTAGAGTCCTTTCGGACAGCTGGTGCCCGAACCCCTGGCCATCCTGAATTCGGTCATACGGCAGGTGTAGAAACCACCACCGGACCACTGGGCAATGGTCTGGCAACCGCCGTAGGAATGGCGATGGGAAGCCGCTACGAGCGTGGACTCTTTGATCCCGATGCCCCAGTTGGATCGAGCCCTTTTGATCACCGTGTCTGGGTTATTGCGTCGGACGGTGATTTAGAAGAAGGAGTGTCGGGAGAAGCATCCTCATTGGCAGGTACCCAGGCACTCAATAATTTGGTAGTCATCTGGGATGACAACCACATCTCAATTGAAGGAAACACTGCTGTTGCCTTTACTGAGGATGTTGTCGCTCGGTATGCCTCATATGGTTGGGCCACTCACTACATTGACCGTCTTGCGGATGGAAATATTGACCTTCCTGGTGTGAATGCCGCTCTTGAGGCTGCCAAAGTGGAAACACAGCGCCCAACGTTCATCGCCATGCGATCAACGATCGCCTGGCCGGCCCCAAATCTACGCAACACCGCGAAATCTCACGGCTCTGCTCTTGGAGCCGAAGAAGTTGCGGCCACGAAGGTTGAACTTGGCCTCAATCCACACGAACATTTCGCTTTCGATCCCGAGGTTCTTGACCAGGTCCGGTCACGTTTGAACTCTCGAGTCGCATTAGATCGCAACGCTTGGGACGCTGCGTTTGCCTTATGGCAGGTACGTGAGCCACAGCGTGCAACTTTGCTGGAACGAATCACCAGTCTGGAGCTCCCAGCTTCCTTGAATAGTTCACTTCCTCACTGGGAGCTGGGTTCTTCTTTAGCTACTCGAAAAGCATCTGGCGAAGTGATCAACGCAATCGCAGCAGTGATGCCAGAATTTTGGGGTGGTTCTGCCGACCTCGCTGAATCAAACAACACCTCCATTGAAGGTGGTAAGAGCTTCCTTCCCACGACTACGGATATGCCTGATGCCTCGCCTTATGGCCGGATTGTGCATTTCGGAATTCGCGAACATGCCATGGGAGCAGCCCTCAACGGGATGTCATTGAGTGGGTTGACTCGCCCATTCGGCGGAACATTTTTTGTTTTCAGTGACTACATGCGTGGAGCTGTCCGCCTTGCTGCGCTGATGCAAACTCCGGTGACGTACGTATGGACCCACGATTCGATTGGATTGGGCGAAGATGGCCCTACACATCAACCCGTAGAGCACCTGTGGAGCCTGCGTGCTATGCCTGGACTGTCCATTGTTCGTCCGGCGGATGCCAATGAAACATCAGCAGCTTGGCAGGCAACCTTGCACCAGCGGCGACCTACTGGTTTAGTACTTACACGACAGAACGTGACGACCATCGTGTCTGGTTTTGACGCAACGATTGGCGTTCGAAGAGGCGGCTATGTGATTGCCGATCATGAATCGCCACAAGTGCTGCTCCTTGCAACAGGTTCAGAGGTTCAGCTAGCAATGGCGGCGCATGCAGAACTTGCTGATGAAGGTATTGGTAGTCGGGTGATATCTATGCCGTGCCTTGAATGGTTCGACGAACAAGATCAGGCGTATCGCGACTCCGTGTTATTGCCAAGTGTCCGCGCTCGTGTCTCGGTGGAGGCGGGTGCAACCTTGGGATGGTGGAAATACGTTGGCGACCGAGGGCGAGTCATCGGCATCGATCACTTCGGCGCAAGTGCCTCGGACAAGATTCTTTACCAAGAGTTTGGTATTACTTCCGATGCTGTTGTTGCTGCGGCAAAGGCATCCCTACACGATCAGCTGTAACACACCGAATTGGAGCGCTCCATGCCAACACCTGCACTTCAACAATTAACCGACGCCGGGGTTTCGGTCTGGCTCGACGATCTCAGCCGTAGCCGTTTAACCTCGGGCAGTTTACAAGCGTTGGTCCAGGACAAATGTGTACGAGGAGTGACATCAAACCCCGCAATTTTTCAGGCTGCCATATCAAAGGGAGCAGCTGACTACGCGGCAGATTTAGCGGCGCTTACTCGCCAAGGATTGGATGTTGACCTCGTTATTCAGCGGTTAACCACAGATGATGTGCGCAACGCATGTGATGTGCTGTTACCGGTGTACCAAGCCACGGGCAGAATTGATGGCAGAGTCTCGATCGAAGTTGACCCACGGCTGGCTCACGATACGAATCGCACAGTGGAACAAGCACGTGAACTATGGAATCTCATCGATCGGCCAAATCTACTGATCAAGATTCCTGCCACCTTGGCCGGTTTGCCAGCTATTACCGAGGTCATCGCTTCTGGCATCAGCGTGAACGTCACACTGATTTTTTCTGTTGATCGCTATATCGAGGTTATTGAGGCGTATGAAGCTGGGCTAAGGAAAGCTTTTGCTCAGGGGGTGGACGCTTCGACCATACATAGCGTGGCATCATTTTTTGTGAGTCGTGTTGATACTGCCGTTGATGCGCGACTACATGAAATAGGCACGTCAGAGGCAAAGGCCCTTCTGGGTAAGGCAGCAATCGCTAACGCGCGCCTTGCTTGGACTGCATTCGAAGAACGCACCTCAACAGATGCCTGGGCTATGGCTGTGGCACACGGGGCAAATGCACAGCGACCACTCTGGGCTTCGACCGGAGTGAAAGATCCAGCGTATGACGACACTCGTTACGTCATCGATCTCGCCGTCCGGGGTTGTGTAAACACCATGCCCGAAAGCACTCTGAACGCAGTTTTCGAGCACGGTAATTATCGCGGAGACACAGTAACTGGCACAGCTCCCGAATCACGAGAACTTTGGAATGCATTGGAAACCTTAGGAATTAGCCAAACTCATGTCTGTGAAGAATTAGAAAAAGATGGCGTACAAAAATTTATAGACGCATGGGAAGACCTTCGGACAACCGTTCAAAACGCTATGGATCAGATCGTCTAACACTGAGGAATGATGAACAATCCCCTACGCAGTCCACTAGATCAACGACTTCCCCGTATCGCTGGACCATGCGGTCTGGTTCTTTTCGGCGTCACAGGTGACCTCGCTCGTAAAAAAGTGATGCCTGCGATTTATGACCTCGCGAACCGTGGCTTTTTACCTCCTGGCTTCTCGCTCGTTGGGTTCGCACGCCGAGAATGGCAAGACGAAGACTTCGCTCAGGTCGTGCACGATGCGGTTAGGGAACATGCACGCACACCTTTTCGAGAGGAAACTTGGAAACAACTGAGCGAGGGTATTCGTTTTGTCGCGGGAGATCTTGGTGATGCAGCTGCTTACGAAGATCTCAAGCATGTTGTTGCGGATCTTGACGAGAAACGCGGAACGGGAGGCAATCACGCCTTCTACCTATCTATCCCCCCTGGACTGTTTCCAGTAGTCCTATCGCACCTTAAAGAATCGGGACTAGCAAACGACAAGCCAGATGCCTGGCGGCGCGTTGTTATAGAGAAGCCATTTGGACATGATCTCAAAAGTGCGCAGGAACTGAACGATCTCGTAGGCACTGTTTTTGATACGGGTTCTGTTTTTCGAATAGATCACTACCTTGGTAAAGAAACGGTTCAGAACATCTTGGCTGTGCGCTTTGCCAATGCAATGTTTGAACCTTTGTGGAACAGCAATTTCGTGGATAACGTTCAAATCACAATGGCTGAGGACATAGGTATCGGTGGTCGGGCTGGTTATTACGACGGCATCGGAGCCGCACGTGATGTCATCCAAAACCATCTGCTGCAACTGCTTGCCCTCACCGCTATGGAAGAACCTTTGAACTTCAATGCCGCAGAAGTACGGGCAGAAAAGGAAAAAGTTTTATCAGCGGTCCGACTTCCCAAAGATCTCGGTGCGAACACAGCTCGCGGCCAATATGCGCAGGGCTGGCAAGGCGGAATCCCAGTCATTGGCTACCTCCAAGAAGAGGGCATTAATCCTGACTCACACACAGAAACCTTTGCCGCGATGCGGGTAGACATTGATAACCGTCGTTGGGCAGGGGTGCCGTTCTATTTGCGCACTGGTAAACGTTTAGGGCGAAGAGTCACCGAGGTCGCCGTCATCTTTAAACGCGCACCGCATCTGCCATTTATGGAAGACGCAGTGCAAGAACTTGGTAATAACGCACTCGTGTTTCGCATTCAGCCAGATGAGGGCATCACTGTGCGCTTTGGATCGAAGGTTCCCGATACCTCACAAATTGAAGTACGCGACGTGACTATGGATTTCCAATACGGAGAGACATTCGTTGAATCAAGTCCTGAGGCGTATGAACGCCTCATCCTTGATGTGCTCATTGGCGACCCACCACTTTTCCCTAGGCATGTGGAAGTTGAATTGGGCTGGAAAATCCTTGATCCTGTTCTGGATTTTTGGTCAACTCAAGGCCAACCTGATCAATACGTTTCAGGTGGATGGGGTCCGCATAGCCAGTACGACATGGTTGCTCGTGACGGACGTAGTTGGAGGCGCCCATGATTCGCTTAGAAAACACCAGTGGTGGTGCAGTTGCTGCGGCGATACACGAAGAACGTCATCGCATAGGCGCACCAACTTCAGGGATGGTGTTGACATTGCTCATCATGGCTGATGAGGAAACCCAAGCTGATGCGACTGATGGCGCGCTCACCGCAGCGCGTCAGCATCCGATGCGTATCTTGACGCTGATTGGTCGTCCGGATTCTCGTCAGACGCAACTTGATGCCGAAATTCGGGTCGGTGGCGATGACGGACCAGGCGAGGTTGCATTGCTCAGGCTGCGTAATGAGCTGGCTAATTACCCAAACTCAGTAGCGGTTCCATTACTTTTACCTGATACGCCTGTTGTTGCATATTGGCCAGGAGAATCTCCAGAGGTTCCATCTGATTCGCTCATCGGTCGCCACGCACAACGCCGAATTACCGATGCATCATTCGATGAAGATCCTTATCAAGCGCTACGGGTTCGACAACGTGGTTATCAGCCAGGAGATACCGATCTTTCTTGGGCACGTTGCACACAATGGAGATCTGTCATTGCTGCAATTTTTGATGCACCTATGGCGCGGGTAAATCATGTCAGGGTCACTGGCGAACACAACAACCCAAGTGTGATTCTCATGGGCGCCTGGTTAGGGCAGATGTTCGAAACCTCATTCGAAATAATCTGGGATGACACCATCGCCATTTCAGGTGTTGAGCTGGACATGGATGATGGTGTGCTTCGTATTACTCGCATGAATGACAAAGAGGCGAACATCCAACGCCCGGGTTACCCTGATCAGCGAGTGAGTCTTCCTCGACGACCGACTTCGGCACTTCTAGCTGAAGAACTGCGTCGTTTAGATCCTGATGATATGTATGGACAAGTCATAGCTGGTCTTTCCTTATGACCACTCGCGAAGTGGTTCGTTACGCCAATGCGGATTCACTCGCTGAAGCTACTGTTGGCCGACTTGTTGCAACTGTTGTGGAGGCCCAAAATCAACGAGGTATCGCACATGTCGTACTCACCGGTGGCGCAATAGGTACAACAGTTCTTGCAACGCTCGCGAGTAGCCCGTCTATCGAAGCCATCGACTGGGAAAACATCCACCTCTGGTGGGGTGATGAACGCTGGGAGAATGCTGGCAGTGATGTACGTAACGACACAGCCGCGCACACTGTCTTGATCGACCAGGTTTCGATCCCCAGGCATCATGTTCACGCCATTCTGGGTCCAGATCGGTGCCAGACCCCGGAGCTGTCTGCGCAGACTTATGCGCGAGAACTCACGGAATGTGGCAACGGTGCTCCCCCTGAATTCGATGTGGTGCTTTTGGGGATAGGTCCAGATGCCCATGTGGCGTCGTTGTTTCCCGAACACCCTGCAACACATAGTCATGACATCGTCGTGGCTGTTCGCAACTCCCCCAAGCCACCTGCTGTTCGTGTCAGTTTGACCTTTTCTACCTTAAATAATTCGCGTCAAGCATGGATATTGGCGAGTGGAGAAAGCAAAGCTCAGGCGGTGCGGCTCGCATTAGATCCATCAGCAGGCCCTCTGCAAGTTCCAGCAAGTGGAATTGCAGCATCACATACATATTTTCTTATCGACGAGGATGCAGCAAAAGAACTCCCGGTCGACTTCAGTCGACCGGGAGCATAAGCAATGTTGGGTTAGAAGCCTTTGCCGCGCAGTTTGTTCAGCGCTTCATCTAGGATTGCCGCGCCATCTACATCTGAACGCCGTTCCTTCACGTAAGCCAAGTGAGTCTTGTACGGCTCGACCTTTGGTGGAGCAGGTGGATTCTCTTTGTCTTTACCGGCAGGTAAGCCACATCGCGGGCAATCCCACTCATCAGGGATCGCCGCATCTGAGGCAAAACTTGGCTTTGATTCATGCTTGCGTGAGCACCAGAAAGAAACCCAAATTCGAGGGGCGGCTTCGCCACGTTCTGCTTCCCCCATTGGGCCTGCACCAACACGACTGCCACGGATAGCACTTCCACCAGCCATAATTACTCCTTACTAGATTCGCACATGTGCGATTTAGACACCCGTACGAATGAGTAGACCCACGCCAACAATTGACGCGGCCCAAATAAGACCAATTGCCACGGTAATTCGGTCGAGATTTCGTTCAGCTACAGACGAGCCGCCAATCGATGAGCTCACTCCGCCACCAAAGAGATCCGAAAGTCCGCCACCTTTACCTCGGTGAAGCAGGATCAGCACGATGAGAAGCAGACTGCAGATGATCAACACCACAGCTAATGCAATCGTGACAATAGTAAGCAAGACAGACTCCGTATCAGTGTGAAGGGATCAGTATAGATCAGCCAGCAAGTTCAGCTGGGTGCAGTCGATAGCGAACGATTCCCACGAAATCATCTGGGTCCAAACTCGCCCCTCCCACAAGGACGCCATCGACGTCTACCTGAGCCATGATTCCGGCAATATTTGAGCTTTTCACTGAGCCGCCATAGAGGATTCTGGTGCTCTCAGCCGCCGCTGCCCCATGGAGTTCACCGATTCGAACCCGTATAGCCCGGCATACTTCTTGTGCGTCATCGGGAGTTGCCACCTCGCCTGTGCCAATAGCCCACACCGGCTCATAGGCAACCACAAGCCCAGCGACCTCTTCGCTTGTGAAATGCGCCAGTGAACCGTCAAGCTGGCCCAACACGTATGCCACGTGCTCCCCCGCCTTGCGAATTTCAAGGCCTTCACCCACGCAAACGATGGGAGTGATTTCATCCTTGAGCGCTGCCTTAGCTTTGGCATTGACTAAAGCGTCTGATTCACCGTGGTACTCGCGGCGCTCACTATGACCCACAGCTACATACGAGCAACCAAGTTTGGCCAGCATCGCCGATGAAATCTCACCGGTGTAAGCGCCAGACATATGCTGCGATACATCCTGGGCGCCATACCCGATGTCGTACTTATCGCCTTCGATCAAGGTCTGCACTGAGCGAATGTCAGTGAACGGTGGCAGAACAACAACGTCAACTGCGGAAAAATCTGCCTCATTTAGAGCGAAAGCCAGTTTTTGAACAAGTGCCAGCGCTTCAAAATGATTGAGATTCATCTTCCAGTTGCCTGCGATGAGCGGCTTCCTTGTATTTTTGGCCATGTCAGTTCCCTTCGAGGACAGTGAGCCCAGGGAGTTCTTTACCCTCCAGGAATTCCAAACTTGCTCCTCCGCCTGTGCTGATGTGAGTGAAGGCGGATTCATCGAGATTCAATAATCGAATTGCTGCTGCGGAGTCCCCGCCACCCACGACAGTCATCGCGCCAGATTTGATCATGGCTTCAGCGACACCGCGTGTACCGCCGGCAAATGGGTCCATTTCAAACACGCCCATCGGCCCGTTCCACACGACCGTTCCGGCATCAGCAATTTTTGTTGCGAACAACGCTGTGGATTCAGGTCCGATATCCAGACCTTTCCAGCCATTGGGAATTGCATCTGCAGCTACTACCTGCGTTTTAGCCGAAGCTGAAAAATCATCAGCGATAACGACATCGATGGGAATAACAAGTTCAACGCCGCGGGCTTTCGCTTGCTCAATAAAGCCTTGAACGGTGGGAATCTGATCCGTTTCCAATAAAGAATCACCCACTGAATACCCCTGCGCGGCAAGGAACGTAAAAGCCATGCCACCGCCGATGAGCAGTCGATCAACTCGACCGATCAAGTTCCCAATAACACCAAGTTTGTCACTGACCTTAGAACCACCAAGTATGACAACGTACGGTCGCACTGGTTGGGCCAGAAGCGTTCCGAACACGCTTGCTTCCTTATGCACGAGACGACCTGCAGCATTAGGCAACAACGTTGCTATTTCAGTCACAGACGCTTGTCCGCGGTGCACAACACCAAAGCCTTCTGCAACATATAGGTCTGCCAATTGCGAGAGTTCTTGTGCGAGTGCCAAACGATCCGCAGTATTTTTGCTGGTTTCGCGCGCATCAAAGCGAATGTTTTCTAACAGGAGCACATCTCCTGCTTGGAGCTTCTTCACAGCAGCCTGTGCCAATGGACCCGTGACATCTTGTGCGAATTGCACAGTCGAACCCAGAAGTTCGCCCAAACGTGCAGCCACTGGAGCAAGACTCAAATCTGGGTGAACTTGGCCTTTGGGCCTACCCAAGTGGGCCACCACCACAACCTTGGCTCCCTGTTCGCGTAGGTAGACCAAGGTCGGGAGTGCAGCTTTGATTCGTCCATCGTCAGTGATGACCTTGCCATCGGGACCGTCGGCAAGTGGCACGTTGAAATCTGCGCGAACCAAAACGGTCGCCCCGGCGACCTGCAAGTCGTCGAGTGACTTCATAGGAATTCCTTAGAGCTTTGAGCCAACGAGGGCGGTGATATCAATGAGTCGGTTTGAGTAACCCCATTCATTGTCATACCAGCCCACAACCTTGACCAAGTTACCGTTGGCATTGGTGAGTCCAGCATCGAAGATGCACGAAGCAGGATCAGTAACGATGTCAGTGGAAACGATTGGATCCTCGGTGTACTTCAGGTAGCCCTTCAGTGAACCTTCTGCAGCGGCCTTTACTACTGCGTTGATCTCTTCCTTGGTCGCCGGCTTCTTTAACTCAACAGTGAGGTCAGTTGCCGAACCTGTTGGCACAGGAACGCGCATTGCATAACCATCGAGCTTGCCTTTGAGGTGTGGCATAACCAAGCCAATCGCCTTTGCTGCGCCAGTGCTTGTTGGAATCATGTTTAAGGCAGCAGCGCGCGCACGGCGAAGATCACTGTGAGGGAAGTCCAAAATCTTTTGATCATTGGTGTACGCATGAATGGTGGTCATGAGACCGCGTTCGATGCCGAAAGCATCGTCAATTGCCTTGGCCATTGGAGCAAGGCAATTGGTGGTACACGAGGCATTAGAGATGATGTTGTGTTTGGCAGGGTCATAGTCACCGTCATTGACACCCATAACAATGGTGATGTCTTCACCCTTTGCCGGAGCAGAGATGATGACCTTCTTGGCACCAGCGGCGATGTGCTTACCTGCATCTTCTGCATCCGTGAAAAAACCAGTTGATTCAATGACAATGTCCGCGCCAACCTTGGCCCAAGGCAATGAACCCGGATCGCGCTCCGCGAAAATTGGAATGACCTTGCCGTCAACGGTGATTTGGCCTTCGCCAGCTTCCACTGGCACTCCGATGCGACCAAGGATGCTGTCGTACTTCATCAGGTGAGCAAGTGTCTTCGTGTCGGTGAGATCGTTAATACCTACGATCTCGATATTGGCGTCACTTTCTAAAAGTGCGCGGAAAAAGTTGCGGCCAATGCGGCCAAATCCGTTAATGCCAACCTTGATCGTCACGTATTTCTCCCCAGAATTTGTCACTTGAAAATGTAAGCGTTTTACAACCAAATCTTATCGAATCAGAAGTACGGGATTCACCCCGTACGCCTCAGCCTATGAACTCAGGTCCTAGAGCTGATTCTGTGTCCGGTATGCCCAATTCTTGAGCACGTTTATCGGCTAGGGCCAAGAGGCGACGAATTCTCCCGGCTATTGCATCCTTGGTCATTGGCGGATCAGCAAGAGCTCCCAACTCCTCCAGACTTGCCTGGCTGTGCTCAAGGCGTAGTCGGCCGGCTACGACGAGATGATCAGGAACTTCGTCTCCCAAAATTTCCATTGCCCGTTGGACACGAGCACCCGCAGCTACTGCGGCGCGAGCAGAGCGCCGAAGGTTGGCATCATCGAAATTCGCTAGTCGATTGGCCGTAGCGCGAACTTCCCGGCGCATTCGACGCTCTTCCCAAGCCATCACAGACTCATGGGCACCCAAGCGTGTGAGCATGGCACCGATTGCGTCTCCATCGCGGATGACAACCCGGTCGACACCACGGACTTCCCTGGATTTAGCCGCGATACCCAGCCGGCGAGCAGCACCAACAAGCGCCAATGCAGCTTCTGGGCCCGGGCAAGTAATTTCAAGAGATGACGATCGTCCTGGTTCCGTCAGTGAACCATGGGCCAAGAAGGCGCCTCGCCAGGCTGACTCACAGTCGCACAAGGCGCCTGCCACGATCGCTGGTGGCAAGCCACGCACTGGTCGTCCACTGCCATCAACCATGCCGGTTTGGCGAGCGAGAGCTTCGCCTCCTTGAACAACTCGAACAACATATCGAGTCCCTTTGCGGATGCCGCTCGCTTGCACAACTGCAATTTCGCTGTCATGGCCATAAATCTCGAGGATGTCTTTGCGCAACCGGCGAGCCGTGTGTCCGGCATCGAGTTCCGCTTCGATGACTATCTGTCCGGAGACGATGTGCAAGCCGCCACCAAAGCGAAGCATCGTGGAAACCTCAGCTTTTCGACAGCAAGCCTTCGTAATTTCTACGCGGCTGAGCTCATCTTTTACTGCCGCAGTCATTGCCATAGAGCGCATCCTGCCATGAAACGCGTTCGGGCGTGTCGCTTACCCCAGAAGTGCGCTTCTCAACGCAGCGGATAGCCGGTCTGGATCATGGCTGCCTGGATGTCTGCCACCACTATGGGCTACCGGCTCCACGATGAGTTCTGCCCCAAAAGTCGAGCATGCGGCATGAAGCTGCCCAAGATCATCAACGTGATGCGGATCGGCAATAACCGCGTCCAGCCGGAGCGCCGGGGCCGCTGCTCGAAGGAATTCTAAATGTTCGGCAACTGGTATCCCAGCAGTCTCTTGGTCAGCGTAGGGGGCCAAATTCAACACGACGATTCGTTTAGCCGGGGATTCGATAATTGCCTGCGCGAGATCGGGGATAAGTAGATGCGGCAGAACTGATGTGAACCATGAACCCGGCCCCAAGACGATGGCGTCTGCGACAGCCATTGCCCTGATCGCCTCCGGACATGCAATAGGTCGTGCTGGCTCCAACGTCACACTGACCACTTTTCCCGGCGTACTGGCCACCTCAACCTGCCCGCGAACTTCCGTGATTCCATCTGGGGCATGTGCGTTGATACCTTGCACTTGTGCAACGATTTCTAAGGGTTGAACACTGCACGGCAACACCCGACCTTGGGCCTCAAGTAACGCACCCAACCATTCAAGGCCAATGACGGGGTCGCCAGTTTCCTCCCACAGTGCGGTGATCAGCAGATTTCCTAGGGAGTGCCCGCCTAACTCCCCTACCCCGCTGAAACGATGCTGGATCACTCGCTGCCAGGTGCGACCCCACGTGTCATCCCCACACAGCGCAGCCAACGCCATCCGCAAATCACCAGGCGGCAAAATTCCAAACTCCGAACGTAGACGCCCGCTTGAGCCTCCATCATCAGCAACACCTACGACAGCTGTGATCTGATCCGTCATTCGACGCAGGGCCGTAAGCGTCGAGGCCAGGCCGTGGCCACCACCTAAGGCAACGACATTCGGTCCGGAAGCTACGGCGCTGTTCAATGTGACAGGTAAGCGTTTCATTCGCGACCCAAATCGCGATGCAACACGAGCGTTTGAATTCCTTGTGCGCGCAGTCTCTTCGCGAGTTCTTCAGCAGTGGCAACACTTCGATGTTTGCCACCGGTGCACCCCACTGCAATCGTCATATATCGCTTACCCTCAGTGAGGTAACCAGGACGCATGGTGCTGACTAAATTTCCATAGAGAGTAAGAAACTGCTGAGCAGCTGCAGATTGAAGTACAGCCTCAGAAACCTGTGCATCTAATCCGTTCAGAGGGCGTAACTGTGGATCCCAATGTGGATTTTCCAAAAAACGCATATCTGCAACGAGATCCGCATCAACGGGTATCCCATACTTAAAGCCGAACGACAACACTGTCGCACGTAAATCGGCCGGGGTTTCCTCAGCGAATGCCGCCTCAACTTTGCGACGCAGGTCATGCACATTTAAATGTGTTGTGTCGACAACGACATCTGCCTCAGCACGCAGATCGCCAAGCAGTGAGCGTTCGGCCTGCAGACCATCGACAATTCTACTTTGACCTTGAAGTGGATGAGGCCTACGCGAGCTTTCGAACCGTCGAACTAGTGATTCATCAGAGGCTTCAAGGAACAAGGTACGCAGAAGTACTTGTTTGGTCTCAAGATCGTCGAGAGCAGCGGCTAATGCCTGGAACATCGATCCGCTACGAACGTCTACCACTACCGCCACACGATCAAGATTGTTGGATGTTGTTGCCATGTCTATGGCTTGAGAGAGCAAAGCTGGAGGCAGGTTATCCATCACGAACCAACCTAGGTCTTCCAGAGCTCGCGCGGCAGTGGATCGGCCGGCACCGGACATGCCAGTCACTAATGCGACTTCAAGTGGACGTTGGGTCACTTCTTCTCCCTTGGAGCATGCAAACCTTCGTGAATTCTGGCAGCAAGGGCTGGACCTACGCCGACGACTTGCTTGAGTTCTTCAATCGATGCAGCTTTCAGCGCCTTCATGGATCCAAAATGCTTCAGCAATGCCTTCGCGCGAACCTGCCCTAATCCATCTATGTCGTCCAAGACGCTAGCTGTCATTGCTTTTCCTCGGCGCTTACGGTGGAAGGTGATGGCGAAGCGATGCGATTCATCTCGAACACGCTGAAGCAGGTACAGACCTTCACTCGATCGCGGCAAAATTAACGGCTCTTGCTCATCTGGTAGCCACACCTCTTCGAGACGCTTTGCCAGACCGATCACGGGTACATCAGTTACACCCAGTGCCATCAGCGCATCCTGTGCCGCACGCACCTGTGGCTGTCCACCATCGATCACCAGTAACCCTGGCGGATAAGCGAAACGTTTTTTATCCTCGATGACACTCACTTCGAGCCCTGGGCCAGCACTTGTTTCTGGAAATTGTGATGCGAATTTCATGAATCTTCGAGTCACGACCTCGGCTACCGCGGCTGTGTCGTCGGCCTGTTCGTTGTTGATGATGAAACTCCGGTAGTCAGATTTTTTCGGGAGACCGTCCTCAAAGACAACCAGGGAACCTACAGTGTTCTGGCCCATTGTTGTCGAAATATCAATGCACTCAATGCGTAATGGTGCTTCAGCCATACCGAGAACTTCACGAATTTCATCTAAGGCAATCGATCTCGTTGTGAGATCACTCGCTCGTTTCATTCGATGCGTCTGCAAGGTATGAGCTGCATTCTTCAAGGCAGTTTCCATCAGTGCCTTTTTGTCACCGCGTGCTGGTACGCGCAGATGTACCGGGCCTTCGCGTAACGTCGTGAGCCAAGCTTCCAAAGCCTGTGTCTCCTCGACACTCACCGAAACCAATATCTCTCGCGGAATGTCGCTGATACCCGGTTCGGAATACATTCGCTGCAATGAGCGCCCCACGACTTCGCCAGGCGTCAACTCCTGCGCTTTCTCAATTACAAAGCCGCGTTCCCCGCGAATGCGACCACCGCGCACATGGAAGACCTGTACTCCAGCCTCAAGTGGATCTTCAGAAACTGCGATCACATCGGCATCGGTGTCATCATGAAACGCAACTGCATTTCGTTCTGTTGCCCTACGCAAGGCGTTTACGCGATCTCGAAGCCGCCCAGCTTCTTCATACCGTTGCTCACCTGCCGCTTGACCCATCTGGATTTCCAATTGGTTAATAAACCCATCGCCACTGCCGGCCATGAACGAGCAGAAATCCAAGACAATGCCGCGGTGCTCATCTTCTGACACTTTTCCCACACACGGCGCACTGCACTTATCGATGTAGCCAAGAAGACATGGACGACCGACCTGCTGTGCCCGACGAAACACTCCATCCCGGCACGAACGAATGGGGAACACTCGTAGAAGTTCATCGACCATTTCCCGTAGTGCCCACGCATGTGCATAAGGACCGAAATACCGGGTACCAAGCTTCTTCGCCTCGCGAACAACGGCAACTCGCGGGAATGGATCCGAAAGATTAAAGGCCAAATAGGGGTATGACTTGTCGTCGCGAAACTTCACATTGAAACGTGGGTCAAATTCTTTTATCCAAGCGTATTCCAGGGTGAGGGCTTCAACTTCTGTGCCAACAACGACCCAATCCACGTCACGTGCAGTGGCGATCATGTTTGCCGTCCGTGGATGAAGCTGTTCAGGGTCTTGAAAATAGCTTGCGAGTCGCGAACGCAAATTCCGAGCTTTACCGACATAGATAATTCGGCCCGTTCCATCTCGGAAACGGTAAACACCTGGTTCAGTGGGTATCGAACCAGCCGGGGGCCGAAGCGTTGATTCGTGAACCATCTTGGGACTTACGCCAAAACGACGTTCGTGCCTTTCACATTCACATCAGCAGTTTCCAGGGCTTGTTGGGCAGGACCTTGGATTACCGACCCGTCAACTGCTGAGAATTTTGAACCATGACAGGGACAAATAATCTCGTCATTCACGACGGTTGACACGAGGCAACCAGCATGCGGGCAAATGGCAGTAAATCCGTTGATCTGACCAGATGTCGGTTGAGTGATCACGATTGGTGGATCACTCAACACCAAGCCCCCACCGACAGGGACATCAGCGACGGCAGTCAAGAAAGTGCCTGACGGTGCGACACCAGCTCCTTTAATGTCAGGGTTCGCCCCATTTTCTGTTCCCGGTGAGCAGGCTGCAACTACTACGCCAGCTGTGATGATGCCTGTTCCAGCCAGGACATTACGTCGGTTAACGAGTGGTTCTTTAGCCATGGCAACTCCCTTGTTGAGATCAGACTAAGACTTGCGGCGCTTCGCGGGTGTGCGACGCGCACCGGGCAGTAAATCCAAGAGAAATGAGCCAGTGTGACTCTGAGCAATTGCGGCAACTTCTTCGGGAGTTCCTTGTGCAACCACCGTTCCGCCCCCTGATCCACCTTCAGGCCCCATATCGATGACCCAGTCGGCGGTTTTGATCACATCGAGATTATGTTCAATCACGACGACAGAATTTCCCTTGTCAACCAATGAGTGTAAAACAGCTAGTAATTTACGAATATCTTCGAAATGCAACCCTGTCGTTGGTTCGTCAAGTACATAAATCGTGCGACCCGTGGAGCGCTTCTGCAATTCTGCAGCCAGCTTCACACGCTGAGCCTCACCACCAGAAAGAGTTGGAGCTGATTGTCCGAGCCTTACATACCCAAGTCCGACTTCAACAAGTGTCGTTAAATGTCGAGCAATCGCCGGAACAGCAGAGAAGAATTCCTTCGCTTCTTCAATTGGCATGTCCAGCACATCAGAAATGCTTTTGCCTTTGAAATGAACTTCTAACGTTTCTCGGTTGTAGCGTGCGCCATTGCATACCTCGCAAGGAACATACACGTCCGGCAGAAAATTCATTTCAATCTTTATCGTCCCATCGCCGGAACATGACTCGCATCGTCCACCCTTGACGTTGAATGAAAAGCGACCCTGTTGATAGCCGCGAACTTTAGCCTCAGGGGTATCAGCAAATAATTTTCGAACATGATCAAAAACACCCGTATACGTAGCCGGGTTGCTGCGAGGTGTTCTACCAATCGGTGACTGATCTACGTGCACAACCTTGTCAACATTCTCGAGCCCCGTTACTTTCTTGTGCCGGCCTGGAACATGCCGAGCCCCATTGAGATCACGTGCAAGAACTGAATAGAGAACATCGTTGACTAACGTTGATTTACCCGAACCACTGACACCGGTAACTGCAACGAGTTGCCCAAGGGGGAAATCGACAGTTACATTCTTCAGGTTGTGTTCAGATGCACCATGCACCGTAATTTTGCGCTCGGTCACGGGCCGACGAACTTCTGGCACATCAATCTTTCGAGCACCACTGAGGTATTGGCCCGTGACCGATCGCGGATTGGCTAAGAGGTCTTCGACCGTTCCGCTGACCACAATTTCGCCACCGTGTTCGCCTGCGCCCGGCCCAATGTCAACGACCCAGTCTGCGGTCCGAATTGTGTCTTCGTCATGTTCAACCACAATAAGTGTGTTACCTAAATCGCGTAACCGAACTAAGGTTTCAATCAGGCGCCTGTTATCCCGCTGATGTAGGCCAATACTTGGTTCATCGAGAACATAAAGAACGCCGACGAGACCCGATCCAATCTGAGTCGCCAGGCGAATCCGTTGTGCTTCGCCACCAGCCAAGGTCCCTGCTGCTCTGTCTAACGACAAATAGTGGAGACCAACATCAACGAGGAACTGAAGTCGTTCATTTACTTCTTTGAGAACGCGCATTGCTATTTTGGCATCACGGACTGAAAGCTTGAGGCCGGCCAGCATCGAAGCTGTTTCACCGATGGGAAGCGCTGCAACGTCAGCGATTGAGTGACCATTGACTGTTACGCCCAAAGAAAGCGGCTTGAGGCGTGCCCCTCCACATGCATGACAAGGAACTTCACGCATGAAACCTTCGAAACGCTCGCGAGCGGAATCACTTTCGGTTTCTGCATGTCGACGAGCGACGTATGCGAGTGCACCTTCAAAGCCAGTGGTGTACGAACGAGTGCGTCCATATCTATTTCGATACTTCACATGCACTTCGGCTTCGTGACCATTGAGAATTGCCTTGCGTGCCTTAGCTGGAAGCTTCTCCCAAGGAGTGTCCATGTCGATATCGAGTTCTTCGCATAGCGATTCCAGTAATCGTCGAAAGTAATCCGAAACCATGCCGCCTGCCCATGGCGCAATTGCTCCGTCATTCAACGTCGCCGTTGGATCTGGAATCACTAATTCGGCGTCTACCTCACGTCGAGTCCCCAACCCTGTGCACTCGGGGCAAGCACCAAAAGGTGAGTTAAATGAAAATGAACGAGGTTCTAATTCTTCGAATGACAAGCCGTCTTTTGCGCACGCCAAATGCTCACTAAAAATCCGTTCGCGGTTTGGATCTCCTTCTGCAAGATCGACAAAATCAAGAACCACTAATCCAGCGGCGAGCTTCAATGCTGTTTCAATCGAATCGGTTAGACGCCGCCGAGAATCAGCCTTCACCGCCAGACGATCGACAACCACCTCGATCGTATGCTTTTCCTGTTTTTTGAGAATTGGCAATTCATCCATGCCATACACGACTCCGTCGACACGTACTCGAGAAAAGCCTTGAGTCTGAAGATTGCGGAATAACTCTGCGTATTCACCTTTACGTTCTCGAATAACAGGTGCCAAGACCTGGAAACGCGAACCTTCCGTGAGTTCGAGAACCTGATCCACAATTTGCTGAGGACTTTGTCGGGCGATCTCGTCGCCACACACAGGGCAGTGTGGCTTTCCGATACGCGCGTAGAGCAGCCGCAAATAGTCATAAACCTCGGTGATGGTCCCTACCGTGGAACGTGGATTGCGGGATGTGGATTTTTGATCAATTGAGACCGCTGGTGAAAGACCCTCGATGAAGTCCACATCCGGCTTATCCATCTGCCCCAGAAACTGACGCGCGTAAGCAGAGAGACTTTCCACATACCGGCGCTGTCCCTCAGCAAAAATCGTGTCAAAAGCCAGGCTTGACTTACCCGAGCCCGATAGGCCCGTGAACACAATGAGCGCATCACGGGGTAAATCCAGGGAAACGTCCTTAAGATTGTGCTCACGGGCACCGCGGATGACCAGCCGGTCGTGCACGATGCCTCATCTCGGGTTTTGGCCACACGGCCGCTTGAAGGGACAGAACGAATGTATACCGGCAACGTGCGCGTAGGTGGTCCGGGTGATGTACGGGAACTCCCCCATCTCATTATTACCAAGTTGGCTGTGGGCGACTACAACAACAATTCCTATCTTCTCCGATGCCGGGAAACCGGCGAGCAGGCCCTTATCGATGCCGCAGCCGAGACCGATCGTCTTTTGGTCTTGACCGGGGACACTCTCAAAACCGTCATCACTACCCATCAACACCAAGATCATTGGGGTAGCTTGGCCGATGTGGTTCGGGCTACCGGTGCCACCACTATGGCCCACCCAATCGATGCTCCTGGGATCCCCGTACCTACAGACGTCTATCTCGAAGAAGGTTCACGCCTTCAGATCGGCAAAGTGCACCTACGCGTCATTCACCTCATTGGCCATACTGACGGTTCGATCGCATTCGTTTACGAAGATCCAGAGGGGACCACGCACCTGTTCACCGGTGACTGCCTATTTCCTGGTGGGGTTGGCAACACCTGGGGAGATCCTGCCGCATTCAATTCATTGCTAGACGGTGTCGAATCCAAGATTTTTGATGCCTACGCTGATGAGACTTGGATATATCCAGGCCATGGCGAAGACACAACTTTGGGCGAACAACGCCCACATTTGCTCGCATGGCGCCAACGGGGTTGGTGAATCGCCATATCGAGTTGATTTTTACTGATGGCCGTCCGGATCACCGTGCTCATCTAAGAGACGCCCAGCATGCGCCACAGCATCAGGATCACGTCGCACCTTGATGATCGATGCAATAGTGACAACGATCAAGATAAGCGCAATCACGACCAAAGATGCCATGGTCGGAATCTTCGGAATGCTTGGCCAGGTTTCATGTACGTAAGTGAGCACGAGTTTAATTCCGATAAATACCAGGATCACCGCAAGGCCGGTCGATAGGTAGACCAGTTTGTCCAGCAACCCCTTCAGCAGAAAGTACAGGGCGCGCAATCCAAGTAACGCAAAGGCATTCGCAGTGAAAACAATGAATGCTTCTTGGGTCACCCCAAATGTTGCGGGAATTGAATCCAAAGCGAAGAGAACATCGGTCGCACCAATCAGCACCATCACGGTCAGCAATGGAGTTGCTAACTTCCTACCATCGACCCGAATGAAAAGTTTTGACCCTTCGAATTCAGGGGTCGAAGGGATTCGGCGTTGTATAAACCGGGCCATTTTGCTATCCATAGGATCTGGGTCTTCATTGCGATGCCGAGCAAGCTGAATCCCAGTCCAAATGAGCAGAGCGCCAAAAAGCACAAACGTGAAAGCGAAAGAAGCAAGAGCAGCAGCCCCAGCAAAAATAAAGATTGTGCGGAAGAACAAAGCAAGGATGACACCTACGAGCAATACGCGCTGATGAAGTGCGTAAGGGACTGCAAACTGAGTCAGGATTATCAGGAAAACAAAAAGATTATCTACGCTGAGCGACTTCTCAACTAGGTATGCAGTGAAGTATTGAGTTCCAAAATCAGATCCCTGCCAGACTAAGAGCCCTATCCCAAATGCGACTGCGATTCCTACATAAAAAATTGACCACCATAGAGCCTCTTTGAACTGCACTTCGTGCGGTTTGCGACTCACCGCAATGAAGTCCAGAGCCACGAGAAGAACAAGACCACCCACAGTGAAGCTCCAAAGAGCGATAGATACGTTCACAGAGACCCCTCCTCCTTTGATTCAGCTACATACGGCGAATTCCGTAGACTCAAAATTGTGGTTACAACAAGAACCCCGATGATCACAAGAAGAGACATCCAAATTGGGATCTGTGGAATATCTAT
>WLOE01000022.1 GCA_009699465.1 Actinomycetota bacterium
AGCGGTCTTGCGAACAACCTTCTTAGCTACGCGCTTTGCTGCAGTCTTGCGAACTGCCTTCTTAGCGGTTGCCTTCTTGACGGTGCGCTTTGCTGCAGTCTTGCGAACTGCCTTCTTTACAACGCGCTTTGCTGCAGCTTTGCGGGCCGGAGCCTTCTTTGCTGCCTTCTTTGCGACTGCCACTGTTCCTCCAAAATAGTCGGACTTTGCATCCCTAGCAGAGTCCTTCAACTAAAACTTTGACAGAGCATTGCACATTTCGCTAGCACATCCGTAATCAGAATGTCATTCGTGTCGCGATTGATTTTTTTCATCTGGCATGATTTACCACTATGACTACTGATTCTGCAGCTCCACAACGTGATGCTCGAGTACTTCCAGACGTTTCACACCTATCTATAGGTGTGCTCGGTGGAACAGGTGAACAAGGTCGCGGTTTAGCGCGCAGACTTGGTATGGCAGGCCTAAAAGTGGTGATTGGTTCACGTGATGCTGCACGTGCGCAAGCAATCGCAGATGAGATCGGATTCGGCATTCAAGGTGCAACAAATGAAGATTGTGCATCAAGTACTGACGTTGTAATTGTTGCAGTGCCTTGGGATGGTCATTCAACGCTTTTAGAGAGCCTTAAAACGCATTTGGTAGGAAAAATCGTCATCGACTGCGTAAATCCTCTTGGTTTCGATAAACAAGGCGCATATGGACTGTCGGTCGCAGAAGGTTCAGCAGCCGAACAAGCAGCTGCAATTCTCACCGAAAGCCGCGTCGTCGGTGCTTTTCACCATATTTCTGCGGTGCTGTTACTTGATGAAGCAGTCGACACAATCGAGACTGATGTTCTCGTCGTTGGCGATGATCGGGACGCTACAGATGTTGTACAGGCCATCGCGTCGAGCATTTCTGGCATTCGCGGTGTGTTTGCCGGCCGCCTTCGCAATTGCGGACAAATCGAAACCTTCACCGCGAATTTAATTTCTATTAATCGCCGCTATAAAGCCCACTCAGGCATCCGGGTAACCGATATCTAAGAACTTTATTCATAGGTGTGCTCGTCGGCGGGGTAATTCCCGCTGACGACATCCGCACCCCAAGCGCGCACCGCTTCGGACATAATCGTGCGCAGATCGGCATAACGTCGGACAAATTTCGGTGCGGGATCCGGAGTAATTCCTAGTAAGTCCTGCCAGACGATCACCTGAGCATCGGTAGCGGGCCCTGCACCAATACCGATCGTTGGAATTGTCAAGATTTCGCTGACCTTGGCCGCAAGTGCGCTTGGCACTACTTCCAGTACTACTCCGCAGGCCCCGGCCAATTCCATGGCCTTGGCATCGCGGGTGAGTAACTCACCTTGCTCGCCGCGACCTTGAACGCGGTAACCGCCGAAGAGGTTTACCGATTGCGGTGTGAGTCCCAAATGGCCAATCACCGGTATTCCAGAATTTGCAAGCAATTCAATTTGCGGCAGTACTGATGCGCCACCCTCAAGCTTCACTGCGTGCGCACCGCCTTCTTTCATGAAGCGTGCAGCGGTTTCAAGTGCTTGAGCAGGGGAGGCTTGATAGGAGCCGAAAGGTAGATCTGCAATCACCAATGCCTTATGAGTTCCACGAACTACTGCTTGCACCAGAGGGATGAGTTCATCGACAGTCACGGGAAGAGTGGTGTCGTGTCCAAAAATGACCGAAGCAGCTGAATCGCCAACCAAGATCGAAGGGATACCGGCACCTTCAAAAATGCCTGCCGTGAGTGCGTCGTACGCGGTAATCATGGACCAGCGCTCGCCGCGATCGGTTGCCAATTGCAGGTCACGCATAGTGAATCGGCGATTTCCGACGCAGCCATACAGGGTCGACGACGAAGCGTCCATTGCGTTCTCCCATCTCGAGGCTGCGGTCGCAGTCCCCGGACAGGTAAATGATGGCACATGAAGGGGGATTCATCCATCCCGTACTGTCAGGGCACACCGCAATGGAGAGGCTGCCATGGACGACAGTTGGATGACATCAGGAGCAGGCCACCCTCGTCGATGGGCAATTCTTGCGGTGCTCGTGGTCAGTTTGCTCGTGGTTGTCTTGGACAACACGGTGCTGAATATCGCGCTACCAACGATTCAAAAGGATCTCAACGCCTCACAAGGTGAATTGGTATGGGCTATTGATTCCTACACCCTGTCCTTCGCAGCACTTCTGTTCACTATGGGTGTGCTTGGTGATAGGTATGGGCGTAAGAAGATTTTGAGTTTTGGGTTGTTCACTTTTGGTGTCGCTTCAGCAATCTGTGCGTTCTCATCAAGCGGAGGCATGTTGATTGGTTGGCGTGCAGTGATGGGCGTTGGTGGAGCAGCCGTGCTGCCGGTAACCCTTGCAATCATCACCGTGGTGTTCCCGCCGCACGAGCGTGGTAAGGCCATCGGCTTGTGGGCTGGAGCTGTTGGCGGGGCAATCGCGTTAGGGCCCGTACTTGGTGGGGTTCTCTTGCAAAACCCACAGTGGTTGAACTGGCTCACCGGAAACGACTGGGGCTCGGTTTTCCTGATTAACGTCCCAATCGTTGCCGTCGGATTGTTCTTTATCTGGCGGATCGTTCCGGAAACGAAGAATCCGAATGCCGCAAAACTGGATTTCCGTGGCTTGATTATTTCAGCGACGGGAATGTTTTTGCTTGTGTACGGAATCATCCACGCTTCCGAAACCAAAGCCTGGTTGGTTGCGCCGGTGGTGCTTCCAATAGTTCTTGGAGCCGGAATCATTGCCTTGTTCATTGTTCTTGAATCCAAAAGCGACCACGCAAGTTTCGATGTCACTCTCTTTAAGAACCGTGGCTACGCGGTGAGCCTGGCTGCTGTGTCACTTGCTTTCTTTGCCCTTTCAGGAATTACCTTCACATTGCCGTTTTACTTCCAAATCGTTCGTGGTTTTGGCACCTTCGCAGCTGGTATGTGTTTTGTGCCGTTCGCCGTTGGACAGTTGCTTGCAGCGCCGCGTAGCGGCGGGATGGTGATGAAGTTTGGTTACCGCAAGGTCATGACGACTGGCTTGTCAATTGTTTCACTTGCACTTCTTGGCCTGATGTTTGTAAACGAAACCACACCAATTTGGATGACGTTGGTGATTTTCTTCTTCTTTGGTTTCGGCATGGGCAATGTCATTGCACCTGCTTCAACTCTGATGCAGAACGTGCTGCCGCTTGCGCGAGCCGGAGCTGGATCTGCGGTTCAGAACACGGTTCGTCAGCTTGGTGGAGCACTCGGTGTAGCCATCATTGGCACCTTGCTTGCAACTCGATATGCAGCAAACCTCTCAGAGGCGTTTGCTAAGTCTCCAATTCCTGTCTCAGTCCCTGCACAAGAAGCGGCGTCGCAATCGTTGGTTGCCACGATGGGTGTGATTGATCAGTTGCCACCTGATGCAGCGCCGCTGTTACAAAGTTTTCGAGATGGCGCCTTTGAGGCTTATGTCAGTGCATCTCATTTCACAACGTTAATTTCCCTTGTCATCATTGTTACTGCTGCATTGATCGTGGGGTTCGGTTTGCCGCTCATCACGCCGCCATCACAGCATGCAGCACCGGGCGGTCCACCACTTGATCCGATGGATGCACTGGTGAAGGAAGAAGGTGCGGCTTACGCAGCGGAAGCTGGTTCAGAGTTTGAGCAGCCAGAAAGTCAAGCTAAGAATTAGTTATTACCTTCGCGCCAAGCGTTCGTGATTGGCAGACGACGGTCACGCCCAAAGGCACGCAAAGAGATCTTGGTGCCAGGGGCTGATTGGCGGCGCTTGTATTCCGCACCGTCGGTGAGTCGCAAAATCCGTTCAACCATGGCTGAATCAAAACCATTGGCGATGAGTTGCTCCGCACCGTGGTCGGATGCAACGTACCCCTCAAGGAGTGCATCAAGTACTGGGTAATCGGGCAGTGAATCAGCATCTAATTGGTCTGGTCGCAGTTCGGCGCTTGGTGGCTTTTCAATGCTGTTCGGCGGAATCGGTGGTGTTGTTCCTTGGAGTCGTGCGTGCTCATTGCGCCATCGAGCTAGATCCCAGACCAACATTTTAGGAACATCCTTGATCGGATTGAATCCACCGACACTGTCGCCATATAACGTTGAATAGCCAACGGAAAGTTCGCTCTTATTGCCAGTGGTGAGCACGAGATGGCCTTCTTGATTTGAAATAGCCATCAAGGTGGTTCCGCGCACTCGCGCTTGCAAATTCTCCTCAGCCAGTCCCGTTAACTCCATGGAACTCATGAAGGCATCGACCATAGGAGAAATGGGAACGGTTCGAAAGTGCAGTCCGGTGCGCACGGCTAAATCGGCGGCGTCATCTTTTGAGTGCTCAGATGAGTAGACGCTCGGCATGGAAATCCCGTACACACGCTCCGAACCGATGGCATCGCACGCGATCGCTGCAACAAGGGCAGAGTCAATGCCACCACTTAACCCAAGGATCACACTTTTGAATGTGTTCTTGTTGACATAGTCAGCAAGGCCAAGCACGAGAGCGTTATAGATCTCTTCTAACTCGGGAAGTCGATCATGCACTTCGACGTTAAGTTGTGAGCCTTGCTCGTGAAACGTGTGCGCAAGCTGAGTGAAATCTTCGGGTACTTCACTCATCGGTAGATCTAAATCAACGACAAGGAGTTCTTCCTTGAACTGCGAGCCGCGTGCTACGAGTCCACCCTGTGCATCAACCACCATCGAGTCACCGTCGAAGACCAACTCATCTTGTCCGCCTACGAGATTGACGTATGCAATCGCGCAGCCTGCCTCTTTTGCTCGATCTCGGCAGAGAAGCCGGCGAACATCAGTCTTATTTCGTTCGTAAGGTGACGCGTTGACGACTAGGAGCAGTGAACTCTTTACGTCACGTGCCCAGGCAACTGGACCGCCGGTTTGCCAGATGTCTTCGCAAATAGCCAGGGTGATTGTGGTGCCATCGATGCGCAAATGCGTCGGGGTGTTCCCCTGCACGAAGTAACGAGCCTCATCGAAGACGCCATAGTTCGGAAGGTGATGCTTGATATAGCGCGCAACGATGCGTCCCTGATGGAGAACTGCAACAGCATTCACTGGTGAGGTCACAAGATTGGGCGCCGAGCCCGTTTCAATGCAATCGAGATAGCCCAGCACGGTAATCAGATCACCAAGGCCTTGAGCCAGCAGATCTCCAGCCAATCGATCGACCGTGGCAATTGAGGCATCTTGGAATGAAGGCCTCAAAGCCAGATCTTCGACGGGGTAACCAGTCAAGAACATTTCTGGGAAGGCAATGAGGTCTGCACCCCCTTGGTGGGCCTGTTGAGCTAATTCCATGATGAGGGTGGCGTTACCTGCGAGATCTCCGACCGTGGCATTGGCTTGGGCCAGGGCAAGGCGCATCGTGGGCATTGGGCGAGAGTACCGAGTATCTGGGGGTGCGCAGCACGACATATGGCTGTAACACGATCAGGGCACAATGGTTCCCTGAGAGTCAGGCATGGCCTAGGGGGGCCATGAGGAGAGTGAGACGTTATGGACAGGCAAGCCGATTTTGTGCTGCGCACGATTGAGGAACGCGGCATTCGTTTCGTCCGGTTATGGTTCACCGATGTGCTGGGCACCTTAAAGTCGGTAGCAATTGCGCCAGCAGAGATGGAAGGCGCTTTTTCTGAAGGCATCGGCTTCGACGGCTCAGCAATTGATGGATTCACTCGGGTCTATGAATCTGACATGATCGCCAAGCCAGATCCAAGCACGTTCGCTTTACTTCCATGGCGCAGTGAGGGCCCGGGGGCTGCGCGCTTGTTCTGTGACATTCTCAATCCTGATGGCACGCCATCAATTGCTGATCCGCGTCATGTGCTGAAGCGCACGTTGACTCAAGCAGCAGAGCTTGGGTACACCTTCTATACGCACCCTGAAGTTGAGTTCTATCTCCTTGAAAATCGTCATCGCGCTGGTGAGTTACCTGTGCCAGCAGATCTCTATGGTTACTTCGACAACACTCCGCATGGGCAATCTGCAGATTTCCGTCGCGAAGCAATCTTGATGCTTGAAGCTATGGGAATCTCTGTTGAGTTCTCCCATCACGAGGGTGGACCAGGCCAGCAGGAAATTGATCTTCGTTATGCCGATGCATTGACCACTGCAGACAACCTCATGACATTTCGTTTGGTGTGCCAGGAAGTCGCTCTTGAACAAGGACTATTCGCATCATTCATGCCAAAGCCCTTCCGTGAACATCCTGGCTCGGGCATGCATACCCACATGTCGCTATTCCAAGGTGACACAAACGCGTTCTATGAAGAAGGAGCACCTCTTCAACTTTCGAAGATCGGACGCTCGTTCATTGCTGGCTTGTTGATGCACGCCCCTGAAATCACAGCGGTAACCAATCAGTGGGTGAACTCTTATAAGCGTCTGGTCGGTGGATCAGAAGCGCCGGCATGGGTGTGCTGGGGACATAACAACAGTTCTGCACTTGTTCGCGTGCCGATGGCAAAGCCGAGCAAGGGCAATAGCACTCGCATTGAATTCCGTTCGCCGGACAGTGCAACAAATCCTTACCTAGCGTTCGCACTCATGCTTGCTGCTGGCCTCAAGGGCATTGAGCAGGGTTATGAATTGCCGGCAGGTGCTGAAGAAGATGTGTGGGCACTGACCGAGACTGAGCGTGTGGCTATGGGCATGAAGCCATTACCAACAAGCCTTCGCCAGGCTCTCGATGTGATGGAATCTTCAGAGCTCGTCCGGGAAACCCTTGGCGAACATGTCTTCGACTTTTTCTTGCGCAATAAGCAAGCTGAGTGGGAGGACTACCGCTCGCAGGTGAGTCAGTGGGAGCTTGATCGTTACTTGCCGCGCCTTTAATTACCAAAGCAGTTATTGCGCAATTCTCCTTCCCACGGGATACGCAGCGAGAAACTGAAAGCTGTCACGCTTGTAGGAATGCAAGAATCGATCACAAGGTCCACCGATATCGGGATCTAGTCGATGACAAATCGGGTCACCAGCACGGTTATGGGTGAAGAAGAAACCAGCTGACCAGTACTGATTCATGTCAAGCACCATTGCGCGCTGTGCACCACTGGCAACCAAGGTGTCCGCAAGGCTTTGTGCGGACAGCGCCTGACCGATGACGAAGACCAGGCTGCCGTCACGTCGTTGCCCTAAGCCCGCTCGCCAAGCCAAGTTCCCTTTATCGGTCGTAGCGCCCCAACTTGCGCTATAGCTTGGATTGTTTACCTGTGACTGTCCGTGATCAACGATGAGATCGAGATTTTGGCGAACGACGAGCATTTCTGGGGTCAGTTGTAGATCCCGGCCCCAACGCCCGATGGTCATATGGCCATCGCGATAGATCACAGCACTTGCACGTTTCTTTTCAAGTGGTTGCACAGTGATGTTGTCGTAGAAGTAACCACCTCGGGTGTCTTCAAGTCGAAAGGCGCCGTTGATGTTTGCCATGATGAGTGGCCAATACTGTTCGGGCAGTGAGCCGTTGTAAGGATTTGGGCCACCCTTTGGTTCTTCATACCCAGGGATGAACATTGTCGTGGTCAATGATGTATCAATCCACATCGCTGTTGCGTAGTAAGAGGTATGCACGTTGTCCGTTCTCACGCGAGTCACGTACACCGCTGGTAGACCTGCAACCTTGTTTCCAACAGGCTGCCAAACGCCTTCAAGGGGCTCAGGAACTGATGCGGGGGAGATGAGAGTGTCTGGTGGGTTCAAATGCACTATCGCGCCGTCACTTGGCAATGGTTGCGTGGTGACCGCAGGTGCGGGAGCAAAGGTAAATGTTGGGGTGGGATCCACGATCGCGCTGGCAGAAGCAGATGCAGCCGGGGATGCGCTTGTTGGCATCTGGCTGGGTTCGACGGTCACTGCGGTGACCTCATTATCGATTTGCGCTGAAACGGTTGGTTTGCCGCCAACCTCAGGCTTATTGATGTACTGGTAATACAAGTCTTCAAGTTTTGCGACCACGGGCCCAAGGCCATGATCGCGCATCCATGTTGCCGTAACCACCTGAAATGGTTCACCCGGATTGTTTTTACTGGATTGATACACCGACCAGCCCGAATAAGCGAGTGTGAAAACGAGCACCACAGCTATGAGCTGAATAAGTCGTTTCACAAGCTTCATTGGTGAAGTCCTCGATGTTGGTACTACTCATCATGACCCTGGTGGAGCAGTTTCTGTGGGATCTAGCCCAATTGAACCCCATGTGGCTTTGCCCAGTAAGTTTCGCAGCGTGAGTGTTGAGTTGCCAGGCCAAGTTGCAGGGTTGGGTCGCCGATTGTTGGCTATCACTATTGATTGGTTTGCTTGTTTATTCATTGCCAAGCTCATTGCCCCCACGCTGCAATTAGGCCAGGCGCCGTTCTTGCCACTGGCAGTATTTTTCTTAGAAGTTTCGTTTTTCACATGGGTTTTTGCGGCGAGTTTTGGTCAGCGTCTACTCGGCGTAGAAGTTATTGCCACCGATGGCCGCCGCCTCATGCTTTGGAGAATCGGACTTCGCACCATGTTGGTGTGTCTTGTCCGACCCGCAGTCATTTACGACAGTCAAGGCCGGGGTCTGCAGGATCGAGCAGTCGGCAGTGTGGCTATTTTGCGAAAGAAAACGAACTAAGCCCCGCGCTTGCGGCGAACTGAGCGAGAACTTGTCGGCATTGGGCCCTTAGGAATTGGCATGCTTCCACCAACAGCGCTGACCGCATCTAAACGACGACGCATGTCTGTGACCTCTCCGCCACGAAGGTTGCGCGGCAGCTTATTTAAAGCACGCTGCAACTTTCCCAAAGTGATCTGACCATCTTCATCGCCTATCTGAATTTCATAGATCGGCACATCTGGGACCCAGCGGGCTGTTTTCTTGCGCTCAGCGGCAAGCATGGGAATAACGCGACTACTTGGGCCTTCCGATATCAAGATCACGCCAGGCTTGCCGACCACGCGACTGATGAGATCTTGATTCTTGTTGACAGCAACACCAGGAGTGGTCTGCCAGCCGCCACGCATCTGCTGAGCAACGGCAGCTGCCGCACCTGGCTGACCTTCAATTTGTGAGTAGGCGGCAGACATTGCGCGACGACTAAACCAGAACACCGCTGCGATCAAGCCTGCCGGAATCGCCAGAATGATGCCGCTGAGGGTGTTTAAGAAGTAGGCAACAGGTGCGCCAACCACCACTGCGCCGGCAACAAAGAAGCCGAAGACTTCAAGTGCAAGAAGTTTGTGAACCTTTTGGGTCATGCCCCAGTTCTGAGCAATGGTTCCAAACGACTTGCGGGCGCGCTTAAACATGAATGTCCTCTACTGCGGTGTGGCTAGGCGATGGTGAACGTGCCGGACGAGTTGACCGTCAAGATGAAGACAGGCACGTTAGTGCGGTTACCCGTCTTCTTATCGATAGTGATGAGACCTGTTTGGCCTTTGTAGTTCTTGGTCTTTAACAACTGGTTCAGCACTGGCTGGTACTTGGTGTTACCGACACTCTTCAACGCATCTGCCAGAAGCTTGGTTGAGTCGTAGGTGAATACGCCCCACACGCCTGGTGCAGTGCTGAAAGCCTTGGTGAAGCTCTTGGTGAAGATTGCTGCGGTAGGTAGTTGTGCAGCGGCAGGAACACCGCTGAATTTACAGCGTGCAGCGTTGGCGACGCCGGCCTCAGTGACGAATGCAGGGTCAACGTTGGCTAGCCCCATGAAGCACTGCGCAGTGGTATTCGCCGAGGTAAGTGCCTTGGCGATTTTTGAACCTTCTGGGTAGTACGTGCTCACGTAAACCAAATCAGGTGAAGTCGAAAGTGCAGTCTTGACCTGTGCGGTGTAGTCCGCGGCACCTTCGGTGATTGGTGTTGATGTGACAGTGATGCCGGCAGCAGTCAGCGCAGTACGAGTGCGGTCAGCCATGCCTTGGGTGTAGTCAGAAGGATCAACGAGCATTGCAACCTTCTTCACCTTCTGCCCAGTGATGTACTTGACCTCAACAGGAGAAATTTGGCTGTTCTTTGGCTGCACAGTGATACCCATGCCAGTGGTCTGGTCGGTTGATGTCATTTGGACTGGGGTGATGCCAGCTTTGATGTAGAGCGGCAGGTTCACCAGACCTACAGAAGAGTTATAGGGGCCAACGACAGCAACGGCGCCAGCCTTTTGGGCTGCGGTAACCATGTCTGCGGCAAGCTTCGGGTCAGCCATGTCGTCTAGCTTGACCAAGCGAATCTTGCGTCCCTTGATGCCTCCGCTTGCATTGACTTCATCAACAGCAAGTTGCACCCCACGTGCCATATCGATGCCATTTGATGCCTGAGCGCCGGTGAGAGGCGCTTCGACTGCAATCACGATTGGAGCCTTGGATTGAGCGGCTTGAGCCGGCACAACGACGGTTGCGGCAAGGGTTCCAAGGGCCAAGGCGCTCATAGCAGTGATGCGAAGGGTGCGAGAGGTCATGGCGCCAAGCGTATTGCCTCACGCCGCTGGGAAAGCATGGGGTTAGCGGGCTGCGATCGCCTGTTCATAGAGGCGCCCGGCTCGGTAGCTCGACCGCACGAGAGGGCCGCTGAGAACCCCAGCAAACCCAATTTCGGTCGCCTTGGCTTCCAAAGCCACAAACTCATCGGGGTGCACCCAGCGCTCGACAGGATGGTGGCGATGAGTGGGGCGCAAGTACTGAGTAATCGTGACCAATTCGCACCCAGCGTCATAAAGATCTTGGAGTGCCTGCTCAACTTCGCTGATCTCTTCGCCCATGCCCAGGATCAGATTGCTTTTCGTCACCATGTTGGCGGCTCGTGCCTGGGCGATGACATCAAGGGAGCGGGCGTAGTCAAAGGCGGGGCGAATCCTCTTGAAAATGCGCGGCACGGTTTCAAGATTGTGAGCAAGAACCTGCGGCTTAGCTTCGAAGACCTCATTGAGCAGGTGTGCTTTGCCACTGAAATCTGGAATAAGTACTTCAACGCCGGTACTCGGGTTGAGGGCATTAATTTGGCGAATCGTTTCCGCCCAGAGCCAGGCACCTTCATCATCGAGATCATCGCGGGTTACGCCAGTGACAGTTGCATAGCGCAGCTGCATGGTGCGCACGGATTCAGCAACGCGACGGGGTTCATCACGATCCAGGGGAGCGGGCTTTCCTGTATCGATCTGGCAGAAGTCACAACGACGAGTGCACTGCTCGCCACCGATGAGGAAAGTAGCTTCGCGATCTTCCCAGCATTCATAAATATTTGGGCAGCCAGCTTCTTGGCACACAGTGTGAAGTCCTTCAGACTTCACCAGCTCACGGATCTCCAGATATTCCGGTCCGGTACGAAGCTTGGTGCGAATCCAACTTGGTTTACGTTCAATTGGAGTTTGCGCATTACGCGCTTCGATACGAAGCATGCGCTTGCCCTCGGGATTTACCCCGCCGTATACGGAATCAGTGCTCATGCGTCTAACTCCGGTTGCACCATTTGCAGGTGCGCTTCAAGGAATGGAAGAACTTCAAGCACGTTGACATCGCGGTTGAGTTCTTGGGACAGCGAAGTGACCTCTGCATCTTTGATTCCGCATGGCACGATGCGATCGAACCATGCCATGTCGCAATTGCAGTTGAGGGCAAAACCGTGCATCGTTACACCTTCAGCTACCCGTACTCCGATTGCTGCGATCTTGCGATCAGGCCCACGTTCATCTGCTGCAACCCACACGCCACTGCGGCCTTTTATTTGAGAAGTTGTCACACCAAGATCTGCGCACACGGCTATCAACATATGTTCGATACGACGCACATGTGCGATGACATCGAGGCGTCCTACGAGTTTGATGATGGGGTAGCCAACAATTTGCCCAGGTCCATGCCAAGTGATTTTTCCGCCGCGGTCAACGTCAACTACGGGTGTGCCGTCGAATGGACGCTCGAAAGCTTCAGTGCGTCGCCCTGCGGTATACACAGATTGATGCTCTAGGAGCAACACGGTGTCGCCACGTTGACCGGCGACGACTCCTGCATGAATTTCTCGTTGGAGTTCCCAGGTTGGGACGTAATCCACCGCTGCATCACCAAAGCCCAAGCGCTGAACTTCGAGTTGGGCGGTTTTCACAGTACTCATCGTATTTCCAAGAGTTCTCGTGCTCGTTGCGCGGCCCTGCGCCCACTCACCATCGCTCCTTGAATTGAGGCAGTATCGCGGTGGTCACCGGCGACAAGCACGTGACCGATTTCAATTGGCTGGCGAGTATTGAATGGTGGCACCATCGCCGGCAAGGCATAAGGAATTGGGTATACGCCAACCTGTTCCCATTTGCGCGTGGAGGCGCCATAAATACGGGCGAGGTGTGACAGAACGGCTGTTTGCGCTTCGAGGCTGGTGTCGACGCCAAGCGTTGAACTTGAAATGAGCACTTGACCGTGATTTGCGTATGAAGGAACGGCGTGGGTGAGCACCACAGTGTTGATGACCGGACCGCTGCGCTGACCATCGATAAGCAATAACGATTCGCCAAAGGCTAAGGCTTGGGCAGCGGTGTCTGCCAAGTGATACCAAGTAGTGACGCTACGTCCCTTGGGGGCACTAATCCCAGGTATGAGTGTTGCGGCAACCGTCGGATCAGTAGCAACGATGACGAGCTTTGCGTTGACTCGACCATCGTCTTTGGTAGTGACCGACTTGTTATTCACTTTTTCAACAGCAGTGTTTAATCGAACGGTTCCCGTCGGAAGCGCCTGGTGAAGTTGTTCAGGAATTGCTTGCATACCCATTGCGGGAAGGGACGGAGTTCCTTGAACAAATGAACGCAACACCAGATCAAGGAAATGTCGCGAAGTTTCGAGTGACGACTCAAGAAATACGCCCGTTAAGAATGGTTGAATGACCGTAGCGAGGAGATCTCCAGTGACGCCAGCAGAAATAAGCGCTTCGCGTGCCGTCATATCAGGGCGAGCTTCAAGATCTGCAATTGAACTGCGCGACGATTGGAGTGCGTAATTCGCAAACTTGGCTTTAGCCAAAGGGGAACCAGTGGCAAGCCCTAGCCCACCAAGACTCGACAGGAAGTTCTTGCGTGGATCACCTAAACGAGAAAGTTTTCCGGGCTTGAGTCGTACGCCTAAGCCAGCAGTCAACGGATGTAAATCAAGAGCTTCGTGATCAAGAACTCGAGCGGCTTCTGGGTACGAAGGGTTGTAAACCTGAAACCCGTGATCCATGGTGATGCCATCGATATGATCGGTACGAACACGACCACCAACGTGGTTACTTGCTTCAAGAACAGTGACGTGAATGCCGTGAATAGAGAGTTCGCGGGCTGCCGCAAGGCCGGCGAGTCCGGCCCCAATGACAACAACGTCAGCATTCACTTGGACTGCCAGGCCGTTCGTATTGCATCGTCGATGGTTGGGTCTTGCCAAGTAAAGCCGGCACCCGTTAACACGGCTGGGAGCACGCGACTGCTACCAAGAACCTCGGTGGAAAATTCACCAAGTGCCAGCTTGAGTGCGGCTGCAGGAGCAGGGAAGAGGGTTGGTCGATTCATGACCTTGCCCATGGCTTTGGTGACTTCTGCATTTGTTTGTGGAGTTGGACCAGTGAGGTTTACGGCTCCGCTTAAGGATTCATTGGTCAGGCAGTAGGTGAGCGCTGCTACCTCGTCACGCAAAGAAATCCATGACCAGTACTGCTTACCGTTGCCAAGTTTGCCGCCGACGCCCATCTTGAACAGTGGGAACATCCGAGCCCAAGCGCCACCATGCTTGGCAACAACTAATCCAGTGCGAGCATGCACAACACGAATGCCTGCTTCTTGAGCAGGGAGGGTTGCGGCCTCCCATGCCTGTACGACATCAGCGAGGAAACCAACACCAGCCGGTGCGGTTTCATCTACAGCGCGATCTGCGGTATCGCCGTACCAACCAATGGCTGAGCCGGACACTAAGACGCGAGGCTTTGGGTCCAATTGAGTCAATGCGCGAACAATGGTGTTCGTACCATTAACGCGACTGTCAAGAATTTCGCGCTTGTAGTCATCGCTCCAGCGATGATCGCCCACACCTGCGCCTGCGAGGTGAACAACACCATCAACACTCTGGAGAGCATGGAGATCAACTGTTCCAGCAATTGGATCCCAACTAATTTCGTCGCTCGAGGATGCAGCGCGACGCACAAGTTTAAAAACCTCGTGACCCTGTGTTCGTAAATGGGCAACAAGAGCCGTGCCAATGAGTCCGGATGCTCCGGTGATCGCGACTCTCATAACCGCGACTACAAGCCGAGTTCAGATTCGAAAGAGCCCTCTTCGAGGCGACTCTTGATCGCAACCAAGAATCGAGCAGCATCTGCGCCATCAACGAGTCGATGATCATAAGAAAGCGCGAGGTACATCATTGAACGAATCGCAATGACATCTTGACCTGTTGAGTCAGGAACAACGACCGGACGCTTTTCAATTGCACCGGTGCCAAGAATTGCAACCTGTGGTTGGTTAATGATCGGTGTATCAAAGAGTGATCCACGGCTACCAGTGTTGGTGATGGTGAACGTGCCGCCACTGAGTTCGTCAGGTGCGACCTTGCTTGAACGCGTGCGCTCGGCAATGTCGTTGATGCCACGCGACAATCCAGCAAGGTTGAGGTCACCAGCGTTGCGAATCACAGGAACGAGGAGGCCACGATCGGTGTCAACCGCAATACCAAGGTTCTCAGTGTCGTGGTACGTGATGGTGCCCGCAGCCATGTCGATGGATGCATTCACCATGGGGAATGACTTGAGTGATTCAAGGGCGGCCTTGGCGATGAATGGCAAGAAGGTGAGCTTGACACCTTCACGTGATTCGAAGCTCCCCTTGACCTTATTGCGAAGGTTTGCGATGCGAGTGACGTCAACTTCAACAACGCTGGTGAGTTGAGCGGAAACCTGAAGTGATTCCACCATGCGCTCGGCAATGACCTTGCGAAGTCGTGAGATTTGTTCCGTGCGGCCACGAAGTGGCGACACTGGAGCGGGGGCTGACGCAGTAGCAGGTGCCGCAGTTACAGGTGCACTTGATACTGGTGCAGCAACAGGTGCGGCAACGGGTGGCGCAGCAGGTGGAGTTGCAGGGGCTGCAACGGTGCCGTCTGCAGCAGCCAGAACATCTTGCTTGCGAATGCGGCCACCAACTCCGGTACCAACGATGCTTGAAAGATCAACACCCTTTTGGGCAGCAAGGCGCCGCACGAGTGGAGTGACATATGAATCGTCATCGCCACTCTTTGGTGTCGAGAGCACTGGTGTAGGAGCAGGGGTAGGAGCAGGTGTAGGAGCAGAAGCAGGGGCCGCTGCTGGAGTCGCAGCCGGTGCTGGTGTTGCTGGTGTAGGAGTTGCTGCAGCACTTGCTGCAGCACCGATCACGCCAAGCACACTGCCAACAGCGATTGTGGTGTCTTCAGGAACGGTGATCGACAGCAGTACGCCAGTAGCTGGAGCGGGAAGTTCGGTGTCGACCTTGTCTGTTGAGATTTCTACGAGGGCTTCGTCTGCAGTAACGGTGTCACCCACTTGCTTCAGCCAACGAGTCACGGTGCCTTCGGTAACACTCTCACCAAGCTGAGGCAACAAGACATCAAAGGTTTCACCGCTAGATGCCGGGGTAGCAACAGGAGCGACTGCCTCAACTACAGGTGCAGCTGGAGCCTCAACAACTGGTTGCGGCGTTGCAGGTGCAGCCGGTGCTACTGGAGCAGCTGATTCATCTGCTGCACCGATTACAGCGAGCTCACCGCCAACCTGAACAACTTCGTCTTCAAGGGCACGGATCTCAAGCAACACACCTGATGCAGGAGCAGGAATCTCGGTATCAACCTTGTCTGTTGAAATCTCGAGCAGTGGTTCGTCAGCAGTGATGGTGTCGCCCACTTGCTTTAACCAGCGAGTGACAGTTCCTTCGGTAACACTTTCACCGAGCTGTGGCATCGTTACTGAAACCGACATATTGACTCGACTCCTCTTTCGCGATCCTGGTGAGGATCTTTTGTGTGGTGTTTAAGCGTGTGCGTGTAGCGGCTTGCCAGCAAGAGCGAGGTGTGCCTCGCCCATAGCTTCATTCTGCGTTGGATGAGCGTGAATCAAAACAGCAACATCTTCTGGATGTGCTTCCCAGTTCACGATCAGTTGTGCTTCACCGATTTGTTCACCCATGCGTGAACCAACCATGTGAATTCCGACTACAGGTCCGTCTTTGATTTGGACCAGCTTGATGAACCCAGCGGTACCAAGGATCTGGCTCTTGCCGTTTCCACCCAAGTTGTATTCATATGTTGCGATGTTGTCGCCATGCTCTGCACGAGCTTGAGCCTCGGTTACACCAACGCTAGCTACCTCTGGCTCGCAGTAGGTGACCTTTGGAATGTTCACGTCAGCGATGACTACTGGTCGAAGGCCAGCGAGTTCTTCGGCAACAAAAATGCCGTGCTGGAAACCACGATGTGCAAGTTGAAGGCCAGGGGTGATGTCTCCAACTGCGAAGATGCCGTCGACGTTGGTGCGCAGCCGCTCGTCAACGAGCACCCAACCGCGCTCCATGGCAACACCTTGTTCTTCAAAGCCCATACCTGTTGCATTTGGTCCGCGACCGACAGCAACAAGAAGCAGATCCGCATCAAAGGTTTTTCCATCTTCAAGCGTGACGTGCACGCCGGAATCATCTTGAGTAGCAGAGGCAAAGCGAGTGCCTACTGAGAAGTTGATGCCACGCTTACGGAAGGCGCGCTCAAGTTGCTTAGAGACTGCCTCATCTTCGTTGGGTACAAGGTGAGGCAGGCCTTCAATGATGGTGACTTCGGAACCGAAAGATTTCCATACGCTGGCGAATTCAACACCGATGACACCTCCGCCAAGAACGATCACACGCTGCGGAATGTAGTCAAGATTCAAGGCTTGGTCAGAAGTCATGATGCGGCCACTGATTTCTAAGCCAGGAAGTGAACGGGCATACGAACCGGTAGCGAGCACAATGTTTGTACCGGTGTATTGGGTGCCATTGACTTCGATGGTCTTTGGTCCGACTAAACGACCAGCGCCTTCGATGAACTGCACGTTGCGGCTCTTCACTAGACCTTGCAGGCCCTTGTATAAACGCCCGACCACGCCATCGCGGTATTCGTTGACCTTGTTCATGTCGATGCCATGCAAGGTGGCATTCACGCCAAATTGCTCGCTCTCGCGAGCAGTGTCGGCAACCTCAGCTGCATGCAACAGCGCCTTGGTTGGGATACAGCCACGGTGCAAGCACGTTCCGCCGAGTTTGTCCTTATCGATAAGGATCACGCTCATGCCTAATTCAGATGCACGAAGGGCGCAGGCGTAGCCGCCGCTGCCACCACCGAGGATCACTAGGTCAGCGTCTGCCACCGGAACTCCTGTCACCGAAATCGATTCTCAGCCAAACTAAATATGTCTGAGCTGGTACTTATTCTGCCGCAAGCCCCTTGGCCACCTGCACGAAGGTGCGCACTGCTGAGCCAGTTCCGCCCTTAGGGGTGTAACCGTAGGCGCCCTTGTCATTGAATGAAGGCCCAGCGATGTCGATATGGACCCACTTTTGACCAGCTGGCACAAATTCGGCTAGGAAAATGCCCGCTGAGAGCATGCCGCCGAATCGATCACCAATATTGGCCAGATCTGCAGTGGCCGAGTCAATCGAGGGGCGAAGGTCGTCAGGTAGCGGCATTGGCCACATGGCCTCACCTGCAAGTTCAGCTGCAGCACACACCAGGGCGCGGGAATCGTCATCATTGGCCATCACACCAGCAAGGCGTGACCCCAGAGCCACTCGCTGGGCACCAGTCAAGGTTGCCGCATCAATGATCAGATCTGGCTTTTCAAGAGCTGCCAAGCCAAGGGCATCGGCAAGAACCAAGCGTCCTTCGGCATCGGTATTGAGAACTTCGACGGTCTTGCCGCCAAACATAGTGATGACATCGCCTGGGCGCTGCGCCGTTCCACTTGGCATATTTTCTGCTGACGGGATCCAGCCAGTCACATTCACATTCAGGCCAAGGGTTGCAATGGCCTGCATGGCGCCCACGATTGCAGCAGCGCCACCCATGTCGCCCTTCATCTCATCCATCCCAGGTGCGGGCTTGATAGAAATGCCGCCGGTATCAAAGGTGATGCCCTTACCCACGATGTGCAGGGTCTTGGTTGCACCCTTTGGGGTGTACTCAAGTTTGGTGAGGCGCGGTGGGTTCACCGATCCTTGGCCCACAGCCAAGATGCCTCCGCAGTTCTCGCGCTTGAGAGCTTTCTCGTCCCAGATCGTCACCTTTACGGGAAGTCCAGCGACTGCTTTTTTGGCTTCAAGGGCTAGGTCCGCAGGAACAAGTGCATTCGGAGGAGTGTTGACAAGATCGCGGCTGAGATTTACCGCATCAGCGATCACATTCACTTCAGCGACAACAGCTTTCAATGCATCAGTAGCAACACCAGGCACGAGCAGCACGATGGTGGCAACGGGTGCCGGTGCCTTTGCTGGGTTGGACTTGAAGGCCGTGAATGAATAGGCACCAAGAGCAGCGCCAAGTGCTGATGCGCGAAGCTTGTCTTCTTCAGGGGCAACGGCAATAGCAACCTTCTTTGTGCCCGCAAGGGCGCGGATGGCGTTGCCAAGTGCAACGCGAAGGGCTTCAAGATCAAGGCCCTTGCGAATATCGCCGATACCTACGGCCACCACGAGCGGCGCCTTAATGCCAGTAATACCAGCAACCTTGGTGACCTCTCCGGACTTGCCGGTTGCGCCAAGGGTCTTGAGTGCAGCAAGGAGTTTAGTGCTCTGCGCGGTAGTAATGCCGTGAGCAGCGAGCTCTAGGCCCTTGCCCTTTGGCATCACAGCGACGACGAGAGCATCGCAAGTAGTGGAAGAAGCGGCAGTAGTGGCCAAGGTCAGCGTCATAGGCAAACCCTAGCCCGGACTTAGGGGGCGCAGTGCCTGAATTGCTGGTTAGGTCAACCGCTACGGTCGTGCTGTGAATTCACCGTTGCGACAGACCCCACTCCACAGCCGCCACGTCGCCTTGGGCGCCAAAACAGCCGACTTTGGTGGTTGGGATATGCCCATTGAGTATGAGGGTGTGTTAGTCGAACACCAAGCGGTTCGCAGAGCAGCTGGCCTCTTTGACGTTTCGCATATGGGCAAGGTGCGTATTCACGGCGAAGGCGCTGCTGACTTCTTGAATTCAGTGCTCACCAATGATCTCAATCGCATTGACGACGGTCAGGCGCAATACACGATGTTGTGCAATGAATATGGCGGCGTGGTTGACGATCTGATTGTGTACAAGTGGTCACCCGATGAAATTTTCATGGTCCCCAATGCATCGAATGCAGCAACCGTAGTTGCAGCACTTCGTGAAGTTGCGCCTCCATCGATCACGATCGATAACCATCATGATGATCACGGGATCATCGCCGTGCAAGGCCCGAATAGTCGAGCCGCGATTGAAGCTCTCGGTCTTCCTGCTGATCACGATTACATGACGATGGCGCGTGCGAGTCATCGAGGTGAGCCGGTGATCGTGTGCCGAACTGGCTACACCGGTGAACTTGGTTTCGAGCTCGTCGTGCCGAACATCATTCTTGGATCAGTGTGGGATGCGCTGTTGGAAAAAGGCGCAGC
>WLOE01000023.1 GCA_009699465.1 Actinomycetota bacterium
CCCACTCTTTCCCTTCATGTGACCCCGATCACACTGATTGGGGTCTAAATCCCACTCGTCACATTCGTCACAGGCGCCACTTTCGTGACACCATAGGTGAGTGCTTCCCCGCCACGGGCATTTTGCCCTGTCTACTCGACGACGCCCTCATGGCGTTCGCGCGTTCACCTCGGCGGTTCTAGCGGCAACGTTACTCGTATCGATAGCGCCTTTTGCTCAAGCCAATGATTCTGGTTGGACCTCTTCGAACTGGACCGGTGTGGTTGGCGGACCACCTGCTCCTGGAGTGGGGTTACCTGCTGCACCATTGCCCACAAATCCGGCACCTGTTGGCCCGATCGCCGATATTGCGCCGACCTATGAAGGTCAAGCCACCTGTGATCCAACGATCAAACCAGGCGCACAACGTGCGGCTGATCTGATCAAGGCAACGTACGGCGCGACGCAGACTGTCTGGATTCCGCGTGGATGCGATGTCGGTGATCAAAGTGAACACAAAGAAGGTCGGGCGCTTGACTGGATGACCGATGTGCGCAAGGCGCAAGAGCGGTCGAACGCAGAAACGTTTTTACAGTGGCTACTAGGTCCAGATGCTGCAGGCGTCCCTTATGGCAATGCAATGCGAATGGGTGTCATGTACATCGGCTGGAACGATCGCATTTGGCGTGGCTACGACGTTGGACGCGGTTGGACTGAGCTGAAAGGTTGTTTCTCAAAACCAGATCCAGGTTCTGACACAGTCTGCCACCGAAACCACATTCATATTTCGTTTACCTGGGATGGTGCGGCGGGCACGACTTCCATGTGGACTGGAAACCCCATCACTGCGCCGTATTGCCCGCGTGCAAGTTCAGGTGCAAGCACAAAGTACCCCGAAGCGCGCGGTGAATTGATTTCTGTGGGCCCCGTTCGTGTTCTCGATACGCGCGCAGCTCTTGGATTAGCCCAACGCTGCCGCCTTCAACAGGATCGCTGGACTGGCGATTCACATCGCCTCTTCCCCAAGATTACTGGTGTCGGCGGTATTCCACCGAACAACGTTGGTTCGGTGCGTGTGCGTGTAACAGCTCAAGGTTCGAATGCGAAAGCATCAGTGCGCGTGTGGTCACCAGGTCAAGACAAGAGTCAGCAGTTATTTGAAGTCGGTATGAATTCTGATGCCAGTGCTGAAACAACCGTGCCAGTTTCAACTGATGGAACGATTGCGATTGCAACGTCTACAGGAGCAACCGACATTGTTGTTGAAGTCCTGGGCTATTACCGCGCTGACGCAACTGGCGCTGTTGCAGCGCTTCCTACAACAACGTCTGGCTCAACACCAATGGGTGCTGTTCCGATATTTACTCCTGTTCCGAATGCTTCTCCTGCGGCTACAAAGGCGCCAGAAAAGGCACCTGCACAAACCATTACGCCAGCTAGCCCGCCACCACTTGAGCCTGAACCAACTGACTTCCAAGCAGTGGGTTCGGTCGTAGGTTTTGAGACGACAAGTGATGCACCAATTCAGGCTGGGGAGTCTCGAACGATTTCATTGGCAGGATTACCTGCGACCGCTCGTAGTGCTGTCGTGTTTGTGACGACGAAGGAAGCGCAAAAGCGCGGGTTTCTGAGGATCGGACGGTCGACTGCCTCTGAGTCATTGAAGGTGAAATTTCCAAAAACAGCAATGAAGAAGGCCGTGATGATCGTTCCGGTCAATGGCAGCGATATGACCGTGAGTGCTTCACCATCCTCTGCTGTTCAAATTCGAGTTGAGTTGCTTGGTTTTGGAACGAGCGATACTCCGCCGACAGTCATTCCTATGGATCCCAAGCTGATGATGAAGGGCACGGTAGACCCAGCAAAGCCCCTAATCTTCCAAGCGGCACGTAAATTCAACCTCCCTGGCATGAAGAGATTGAAGGCTGTTCTTCTGCGAGTTCAGACTCGCAAGGCCACCGCCGACGGAACGCTCGCCGTCTTTGCCTCAGATGGCACAGCTCCTGGAACTCGTTCGGCTCCCGTGATGGCTAATGCCAAGTATGCGGCGTTAGTGCTGGCTCCTGTTGGCGCAGACGGCAAGATTCAAGTGAGCTCAACTGTCGCAACTCACTTTATTGCCACACTCGTGGGCTACGTCAAATAGCTGACAGGTCCTTGCGCCTTGAAGTGCTGTCGGGGTGCACGCGTACGATGCATTGGTGACTTCCGCAACAGATCTCCTCAATGACTTAAATGAGGCCCAACGGGCGGCCGTTGAGCACCGCGGAGGCCCACTTCTGATCGTTGCGGGTGCAGGTTCAGGTAAAACGCGAGTGTTGACCCGGCGCATTGCCCATCTACTTGCCACGGGGGATGCCCGGCCTGGCGAGATCCTGGCGATAACTTTCACGAACAAAGCCGCAGGAGAAATGAAAGAGCGGGTAGCCGAACTCGTTGGCCCAACGGCTAAGTCAATGTGGGTGTCGACTTTCCATAGTGCCTGCGTGCGAATCCTGCGAGCAGAATCAAAACGCTTGGGAATCTCCAGTAGTTTCACGATTTACGACCAACAAGATGCTTTGCGTCTGATGACCTTGGTCATCCGAGACCTAGACCTTGATCCCAAGAAGTTCACGCCTCGTAGTTTCTTGGCTCAGGTTTCAAACCTCAAAAACGAACTGATCGATGAAGAAACCTACGCAACTCGGGCAAGTAATCAGATGGAAGAAACTCTTGCTAGCGCGTATCGGATGTATCAAGAGCGCCTTCGTCGCGCGAGTGCTTTTGACTTTGACGATCTGATCGGCAGCACGGTTGCGTTGCTTCAACTTTTTCCGGATGTCGCAGAGCACTACCGCCGCAGGTTCCGTCAGATCATGGTCGACGAATATCAGGACACGAACCATGCGCAGTATCAACTTGTGAAAGAGCTCGTGGGGCATGACACCGAAAGCTTGAAGGCCGGTGAGCTGTGTGTTGTGGGCGACGCTGATCAGTCAATCTATGCCTTCCGCGGTGCAACCATTCGAAATATCGAAGAGTTCGAACGCGATTACCCAAATGCGAAAACGATCATGCTTGAGCAGAACTATCGATCAACACAAACTATTTTGACTGCCGCGAATGCGGTGATCTCACGAAATCAGAGTCGTCGGGCGAAGAATCTTTGGACTGATGCTGGCGATGGTGAGCGCATCGTTGCGTACGTTGCTGATGATGAGCATGACGAAGCCTCGTTTATTGCGGGTGAAATTGATTTGCTCACTGATCACCACGGCGTAAAACCAAGTGATGTTGCCGTGTTCTATCGCACCAATGCTCAATCACGATCAGTTGAAGATGTGTTCATTCGTGTGGGCATGCCCTACAAGGTTGTAGGAGGTGTGCGCTTCTACGAGCGCAAGGAAGTCAAAGATGCGATTGCGTACTTGCGTGCGTTAGCAAACCCTGCAGATGATGTGTCGCTGCGCAGAATCTTGAATGTTCCCAAGCGGGGAATCGGCGATCGAGCGGAAGCCATGGTTGAGGCCTTTGCTCAACGTGAACGCATGACGTTTTGGGAGGCACTCGAGCGGGCCCAAGAAGCTCCAGGCATGGCCAGTCGTTCGATCAGCAGCATTGCGCCATTCGTTGAGATGATGCGGAATTTACGCACACTTCTTGAATCAGGATCAGATGCAGCAACAATTTTGCAAGCTGTGCTTGAGCAGTCTGGTTACGTTAAAGAATTGACGCATTCAAGTGACCCCCAAGATGAAGGTCGTTTGGAGAACTTGGCTGAACTTGAATCGGTGGCTCAGGAGTTTGTTGACGACAATCCTGAAGGCACTCTCGTGGATCTCCTTGAACGCATTGCATTGGTGGCTGATGCTGACCAGATTCCCGATGGTGAAGGCGGCGTTGTCACACTGATGACTCTGCACACTGCAAAGGGTCTTGAGTTTCCCGTGGTGTTCCTCACTGGTATGGAAGATGGTGTCTTCCCGCATATGCGTTCCTTAGGTGACAACAAGGAACTTGAAGAAGAACGCCGATTGGCCTATGTCGGTATCACTCGTGCCCGGGAGCGTCTCTACCTCTCGCGTTCGATGATGCGTTCGGCTTGGGGTGCTCCTGCATATAACCCTGCGTCACGTTTCCTGGATGAGATTCCAGAAGAGTCATTGAACTGGCGCCGTGAAGAGCCTATGCGTCAGAGTTTCATTCCGGCGACTACATCGCGCAACAGCAGCGCGCTTCGCCTTGGTGATCGCGTCGTGAACTCAGGCCCAGTACTTAACCTTTCAGCGGGGGATCGCGTCACACATAGCAAGTTCGGTCTTGGCACCGTTGTCAGCACTGCCGGCAGTGGGGAAAAGGCTGATGCAACCATTGACTTTGGTTCAGCAGGCGTCAAGCGTTTATTGCTGCGCTACGCACCAGTTGAAAAACTCTAAATAAGAAGACAGCAGCGAAATGCGAAAACTACTTCGCTGTGGTCCTCTTGTATTTGCGAATTGAAATCGTTGCAAAGATAGCGACGACCAGCAAGCATGATCCTATTGTGTAGAGCACAGGATTATTCATCGGCCAGTAATCGGGCTGAATGCCTGTGGGGTTGCCAAAGAGTTCGCGCGTGGCCAACACCAACGTTGAGATTGGGTTGTAGGCAGCAATAGTTTGTAGCCAAGTAGGCATTGAGCTGATTGGCACGAATGCATTCGATAAGAATGTCAGCGGAAACAACCAAATCAAGCCAGCGGTGCTGGCCGTTTCAACTGAACGCATCGATAGGCCGATGTAGGCGCCAACCCACGAAACTGCGTAGGCGAAGAGCAGCAGCAGGGCGTAGGCACCGACTGCATTCCAGAATCCACCGGTGATTCGCCAACCAACGAGCAGCCCTGTGATGGAGAGCACGAGTAGCACGAGAATTTGGCGAGCAGCATCAGCAAAGGTGCGGCCGATGAGCACTGCGCCCGATGCCATTGGCAATGAACGGAAACGATCGATCAAACCGGTGGACATTGACTCTGCCATGCCCACTGTGGTTGCTGCTGCAGCAAAGGCAACGGTTTGGCCAAAGATGCCTGGCATTAAGTAGTTGCGATAAATATCTGCGGCGTCATCAGGTGTTGCACCTGCGCCAGCAATTGGGATTGCTCCACCAAATACGTAAGCGAAGAGCAACACAAACATCACCGGCTGCACGAGTGAGAAGAACATCAGCTCTGGAACGCGAAGGGTCTGCACCAAACTAAAGCGCGACACAACAGCGCCATCGGAAATGTTCCAACCAAGGAGCGGACGCTTACGTGTAGGAATTGAGGTGGTCATTTACGACCCCTTCCGCGCTTAGGTTCTTCAGTTGGGGGAGTGGACTCTTCGGCGCCATGACCAGTTACCGACAAGAAGACGTCATCAAGAGTTGGTCTGCGTAACACGATGTCACCAACTTCTACGCCTTGAACATCAAGTGCCCGAATTGCGTTCACGAGCACGGTGGATCCACCTGACACCGGCGCTGAGATTTTGAGTTCTTCAACAAGTGGGTCACCACTGCTTACTGACCGGATTGCAGCGACAGCGTCGGAAACGCGAGCAGGGTCAACGATTGAAATTTCAATGCGATCGCCACCAATTTGATCCTTGAGCATTTCGGCTGTGCCTTGTGCGATTACTTGCCCGTGATCAATCACCACGATCTCATCAGCAAGTTGATCGGCTTCTTCGAGGTACTGCGTGGTGAGCAACACCGTGGTGCCTTCGGCAACGAGACCATTGATGACATCCCACATGCCAAGGCGCGAACGAGGGTCAAGGCCTGTGGTTGGTTCGTCGAGAAAGAGGATCGAAGGTTGTGCGATCAAACTTGATGCAAGATCAAGGCGACGACGCATGCCACCCGAATATGTTTTTGCTGGGCGATTCGCAGCTTCTGTGAGTTCGAACCATTCCAAGAGTTCCGTTGCGCGCTTCTTCACATAGGAAGAGGGCAAGTGATAGAGCGCACCAAACATGATCAAGTTTTCGCGACCGGTGAGATATTCGTTCACAGCGGCGTACTGCCCGGTGAGGCCAATGGAGCGGCGCACCTCTTCAGGGTTTTTCACCACGTCGAAACCGGAGACCATTGCCCGACCAGCGGTAGGTGTCAGCAAGGTCGAAAGGATGCGAACGGCGGTGGTTTTGCCGGCACCATTTGGCCCGAGCAGGCCAACAACCTGGCCTCGCTTCACCGTGAGATTGATCCCGTTAAGGGCCTTGACCGAACCGAACTCTTTGACAAGTCCCTCGGCTACGACGGCGTCATCAGTCATGGCATGAGCCTAACCCCCAGAAGTAAGCGTTGACACGGGGAATATGGGTCCAAGATCACAGGGCATGCGGCGCGAAGGCCCCCATGGGATCGGTAGGCTCGGGGCTCGCTCGGCTGATGTTTGCCGAGATCATGTTCTGCCATCGCGTTACCCGCATCGCAAAAAGGAGTCCTGCGTGGACCTGTACGAGTACCAAGCAAAGCAGCTCTTTGAGACCCATAACGTTCCAACGACGCCTGGCGCAGTTGCCAGCACACCGGACGAGGCTCAAGAGATCGCTCGCAAGATCGGCACCCAAGTTGTTGTGAAGGCCCAGGTGAAGACCGGCGGTCGTGGCAAGGCTGGCGGCGTCAAGCTTGCTGAGAACCCAGAAGATGCTAAGGAAAAGGCCACCGCCATCCTGGGCATGGACATCAAGGGCCACACCGTGCACCGCGTGCTCGTTGCTCAGGCCAGCGATATCGCTGAGGAGTACTACGTCTCCTTCCTTCTTGATCGCACCAACCGCGCATTCCTGGCCATGGCCAGTGTTGAAGGCGGCGTGGAGATCGAAGAAGTTGCTGCGAACAACCCTGATGCACTCGCAATGATTCGTGTTGACGCTCTTGAAGGTGTCGATGAGAAGAAGGCTCGCGAGATCGCAGAAGCTGCAAAGTTTGATCCAAAAATCATTGATCAGGTCATCGCGATCCTCGTCAAGCTGTGGGACACCTTCGTGAAGGAAGACGCAACCCTGGTTGAAGTCAACCCACTCGTGTTGAGCCCAGCTGGTCAGGTTCTTGCTCTTGACGGCAAGGTCACCCTCGACGACAGCGCTGCTTACCGTCAGCCATCGCACGAAGCGATGATCGACCGTGAAGGCACCGATCCAATCGAACTTCGTGCAAAGGAATTCGATCTCAACTACGTGAAGCTTCAAGGCGAGGTTGGCATCATCGGTAACGGTGCTGGTCTTGTAATGAGCACGCTCGACGTTGTTGCTTACGCAGGTGAAGAATTCGGTGGCGTTCGCCCAGCGAACTTCCTCGACATCGGCGGTGGCGCTAGCGCTGAAGTGATGGCTAACGGTCTGGACATCATTCTGAATGACCCAGAAGTTGAGTCAGTCTTCGTGAACGTCTTCGGCGGCATCACTTCGTGTGACGCAGTTGCTAACGGCATTCTTCAGGCGTTGGACATGTTGCAGGCAAAGGGCGCAACACTGACCAAGCCAATCGTCGCTCGTATTGATGGCAACAACGCTATTGAAGGCCGCGCCATCCTTACCAATGCGAACCACCCACTCATCGAAATGGTTGAAACCATGGACGATGCCGCGCGTCGCGCTGCGCAACTTGCAGCTGCTCGCAAGGCCGGAAAGTAGAGGCACGAACATGGCTATTTGGTTAAACGCAGACAGCAAGATTCTCGTTCAGGGCATGACCGGATCTGAAGGAACTAAGCACACCCGTCGCATGGTTGCATCAGGCGCAAAGGTTGTCGCTGGCGTTACCCCAGGTAAGGCTGGTCAAGATCTTGACGGCATTCCTATTTTCAACAACGTTCAAGATGCGATGGCAGCAACTGGCGCAAACGTCAGTGTTGTGTTTGTACCTCCTAAGTTCTGCAAGGGTGCAGTTGTCGAAGCAGTGGATGCAAAGATGCCACTCGTTGTTGTGATCACCGAAGGCGTGCCAGTGCATGACACTGCAGCGTTCTTCCAGTACGCACAAAACGCAGGCACCACGCGCATCATCGGACCTAACTGCCCAGGCATCATCACTCCAGGTGTGTCCAACGCAGGCATCATTCCGGCAGACATCGCCAAGTCAGGCCGCATCGGTTTGGTTTCAAAGTCAGGCACCCTGACCTACCAGATGATGTACGAATTGCGCGACATCGGTTTCTCAACCTGTGTTGGTATCGGTGGCGACCCAATCATTGGCACCACACACATCGATGCGCTTCAGGCATTCCAGGATGACCCTGACACCGATGCAATCGTGATGATCGGTGAAATCGGTGGCGATGCTGAAGAGCGCGCTGCTGCGTACATCGGCAAGCACATCACCAAGCCAGTTGTTGGTTACGTTGCAGGCTTCACTGCTCCAGAAGGCAAGACCATGGGCCACGCAGGCGCCATCGTGTCGGGCTCTGCTGGTACCGCAGCAGCCAAGCAAGAAGCACTTGAGGCAGCGGGCGTGAAAGTTGGTAAGACTCCTTCAGCCACCGCTCTGCTCATGCGCGAAATCATGACCAAGGGCTAGTCAGCCAAAGTTTGAAAAGAAATGGCCTCGGGAAACCGGGGCCATTTCGCATTTCTCTAGCAATTCAGTGCCACACTCTCGTCATGACTCAACTGACTGACCCGGCTCTTGCCTTCAAAGCTCAAATGGGCAAGCTCGTTCGCCTCAACCTGATCGCGGGTGTCTTCCACCTCGTTCAGATGGTGTTGATCTTGGTACTGGCAACCGACTTCACCCTGCCAGTCACGGCGTCATACATGGATGGTCCTCCAGGTACTCCATTGCTTGCTCCAGTCACCGTGCTGGATTCTCGCATCGCTTGGGGTGTTGCGCTCTTCTTTGGCTTGTCAGCTCTGTTCCATTTCTTGGTTATCACACCGATGTTCATCAAGCGATATGCCGCAGGGTTAGTTGCCAAGCGCAACTACTTCCGCTGGGTTGAGTACTCGCTGAGTTCATCGATCATGATTGTGTTGATCGCGCAGATCGTCGGCATCACCGATGCCGCAGCATTGATCGCAATCTTTGGTGTGAATGCGTCGATGATTTTGTTCGGCTGGCTTCAGGAAAAGTATGAGACTCCTGGCAGCGGTGGCTGGATGCCTTTCATCTTTGGTTGCATCGCTGGTTCAGTGCCATGGATTGTCATTGCTTTCTACACAATCGCACCAGGATCAACGAGTACCAATGAGATTCCACCGTTTGTCATAGGCATCATCATTTCGTTGTTCCTACTATTCAACGTGTTTGCGATCGTGCAGTTCCTGCAATACAAGCCAGTGGGCAAGTGGTCGAACTACCTCAAGGGCGAGAAGGCATACATTGTGTTGAGTCTTGTGGCCAAGTCGGCCCTCGCCTGGCAAATTTTTGCAGGCACCCTCGTGCCGCAATAAGACAAAGGCGCAACTGTCTGACAAGGTAGGGATGTGTCAGCCCCAGTCATTAAAGATCTTCATGCATTGGGCGCACGACTCCACCTCCATTGGCTATTAGCCCCGCTCGTTGGTGTACTCGCAGGCATTCTGAGTTACATCGTCATCGGGATTCCAGTCTGGCTTGCTTGGCTCACGACCGATCATGGAACTAATGGTGTGGATCAGCTTTTCCGGCTCATCGGAAGCGCCTGGCTGGCCGCGCAAGCAGTGCCAGTACAAAGTGGTGGTGCGATATACGCGGTGCTCCCCTGGGGGCTGGTGATCATTCCCATGTTCTTCTTGTATCGAGGCGGAATATTTCTCAGCCAACGTTTGAAAGCAAGTGGCCTTATCGAGGTTGGAATTCTTGGATTTGTTGCTGCGATTTTCTATAGCCTATTTGCAATAGTTGTGTCGAACGGATCGTCAACTGCAGCTACGTTCACTACTCCTTGGCGTGCCGGTCTGACTGCTTTCATCATTGCCCTCGCGGTATTGAAGATTTCTTTACTGCGGTCAACTCAGTCAGGTCGGCTTCTATTTTCGCTAGTTTCGGAATCAACTTGGGCAGTTCTTCGGGCAGCAGGTGCGGGATTGGTCGCACTGCTGGGTGCAGGTGCTGTCTTAGCTCTCATTTCGCTCATCTGGCACTTCTCACAGATGCGCGGCATCTTTGAATTTTTGACTCCAAACTTTTTTGGTGGGTTGCTCATTGTGTTGGCCTGCATCGGGTATTTCCCGGTGCTGATCATCTGGGCTACTTCCTACATGCTGGGTGCAGGATTTGCGATTGGCCCAGGAATCGGGCTTTCGCCATTTGTTCCTGCACCTCCTTCAAGCCAACTTCCGGCCTTTCCACTTCTTGCTGCTCTTCCTGAGCAAGTCGGACCGATTGCATGGGGTCTGCCAATCATCGCAGTAGTGGTCGGTGTGGGCGTCGGCGTCATGGTTGCTCGCAGTTCAAAGCATCCTGCACTTGTTCGTTTGGGTCTTGCGGTAGCAGCAACAGTGCTGATCGCGATTGCCATGGGATTGCTTTCGTGGCTGACAAGTGGATCCCTTGGTGACGTGCGATTAGCAAAGATTGGTCCTGATCCAATACTTGTTGGACTACTCGCGTTCGCGCTTACTGCAATTGGTGCGGTTCCAACCGCTCTTGCTCTCCGCATTGATACCGGTGAAGGTCTAACAGATGCGGCCGATTCGGCAAATGTCACCGTGGTCGTTGCTGTCCGCGAAATTGAGTTCGAAGAAATCGACGAAGCGATGACTGTGGTTGTTGATGCACAGCCGGTAGAGGATGCAGTGGATAAGCTGGCAACTCTTGCAAGCAAGAATCTTGAAACAGAAGTGATCGCGATTACAGAAGTACCAGGAGAAGCGGAAGACAAGGAAGAAGAGCGTGGGGTTTAAGTCGGCGTTGAGCTGGGCTTGGGCGACGTATCGAAGTCAACTCGCTGCCTACATTGCACTTTCTGCGGTAGTAGCAATCGTGTTGTTCGCGCAACAGATTGCAACCAAACCCATCGTGACTGCACTGGAAAACTGCATAGATGCAAATTCGCCCGGTCAAGTGAATTCCTGTGAAGGAGGTATCACCAATGCCGGCCTTGCCGGGGTTGTTGCGATCGCCTTCAGTTTAATTGCCTTGTTGGCTTCTGCCGGCGTGATGCGTGCAGCATTGGGAAGCACCCGAGGCCAGGCACCGAGTTTTGCCGACATGCTCAATGGCACCCATCTTTGGAAGTTCCTGCTTTTTAGTTTTCTCTATACAGTCCTGCAGAACGTCGGTTTGTTGCTGTGTTTCTTCCCGATTGTGATCGTGACGTTGTTCTTTCAGCTTGGCCCGTTTTACATCCTTGATCGTGGCATTGGCCCGCTTGCTGCCTTCAAAGCAAGTGCACGCATGATGCGTGGTCATTTTCAAATCGGACTATGGCTTGCTGCATTAACTGTGGCAGTGCTCATTCTTGGAAGCTTTACGCTCGGCTTATCGACGCTGGTGACCTTGCCAATGCTTTCACTGGTGACTGCGCACCTATATCGACAGTTCAACCAACAGTCAGTGACGTAAGCGCACTCGGTAGACTTACCCAAGTGAGCAAGCGCATCGTGGTCCTGGCGTCCGGCTCAGGCACGCTCTTGCAGGCGGTGCTTGATTCCCCGGTTCTTTCCTCGCTTGTAGCCGTCGGCTCCGATGTTCCTGATTGCACGGCTTTAGCTCGTGCCACTTCGGCTGGGATTGACACCTTTGTGGTGTCGCCTGCCTCGTTTCCTGATCGGGCATCCTGGAATGAAGGGCTCCTTTCTGTCCTTTCTTCGTTTTCTCCCGATCTGATCGTCTCGGCGGGATTCATGCGAATCCTCGGACCCTCAGTGATCTCGGCCTATCGCGGTCGAATCATCAATACCCACCCTGCTCTGCTCCCACTCTTTCCCGGCGCCCATGGTGTTCGTGATGCGCTTGCGGCTGGTGTTACGGAGACCGGGACCACCCTCCACTACGTGGATGAGGGTGTGGATACAGGTGAGATCATTAGCCAGCGTGTGGTTCCTGTGCTCGACGGCGACGACGAGGCTTCCCTGCATGAACGCATCAAAACCGAAGAACGCGATCTTTTGGTGAGCGCTCTTGAAACATTTGTCGCTACTGGAACGTTTATCTAAAGGAGCAGTTTGATGACCACCACGCCAATCCGTCGCGCACTTGTGTCGGTCTACGACAAGACTGGCCTGGAGGAGTTGGCTCGCGGTCTGCACGCAGCGGGCGTTGAGATCGTTTCAACCGGCTCGACTGCTTCAACGATCAGTGGTTTTGGCGTTCCTGTAACACCGGTTGGCGATGTCACCGGTTTCCCTGAATGCCTCGACGGTCGTGTGAAGACTCTGCACCCGCACATTCACGGTGGCATCCTTGCTGACCTTCGCAAGCAGTCACATGTTGATCAACTAGCAGATATGGGCATTGCTCCATTCGAGTTGGTTGTGGTCAACCTTTACCCATTCAATGAAACGGTGGCTTCGGGCGCATCCGTTGATGAGTGTGTTGAGCAGATCGATATTGGCGGCCCAACGATGGTTCGCGCGTCAGCCAAAAATTACGCGAATGTTGCCATCGTTACATCATCTACCCGCTACGCGGATGTGCTCGCTGCCCTTACTGCTGGTGGATTTGATTTAGCTGCTCGCGCTGATCTTGCCCGTGAAGCCTTCTCACACACTGCGTCATACGACATCGCAGTTGCATCCTGGCTCGGTTCAGTCGTGACTCCAGATCCCTCTGGTTTCCCGGTATGGATGGGTGCGGCATGGAATCGCGCTGATGTGTTGCGCTACGGCGAAAACCCACATCAAGCAGCCGCGGTATATCAATCAGATCGTAATCAGCCAGGTCTTGCTACTGCAACTCAATTGCAGGGTAAGGAAATGAGCTACAACAACTATGTAGATGCTGATGCAGCGCGCCGCGCAGCCTTTGATCACCTCGAGCCAGCTGTTGCGATCATTAAGCACGCCAACCCTTGCGGAATCGCAGTTGGTTCGGATATCGCTGAGGCTTACCGTCATGCATTCGAGACCGATCCAGTTTCAGCTTTTGGTGGTGTTATTGCTGCCAACCGCTTGGTATCACTCGAAATGGCTGAAGCCATGATTGATGTGTTCACCGAAGTAGTTGTCGCGCCCGGCTATGACTCCGCCGCCCTTGAACTCTTCGCTTCCAAGAAGAATCTTCGAGTATTGGTCTGTGAAGGTCCACAGGCTGGTGGCAACCAAGAAGCACGCACCATCACTGGTGGCATCTTGATCCAGCAGGTTGATGATGTTGCAGCCGATGGAGACAACCCAGCGAACTGGACTCTGGTTTCTGGTTCCGCAGCTGACCCCAACATGCTTCGCGATCTTGAATTCGCTTGGCGTGCCTGCCGTTCGGTGAAGTCGAATGCAATCCTGCTTGCCGATTCAGGCGCTGCAGTTGGCGTAGGCATGGGTCAGGTGAACCGGGTTGACTCTGCTCGTCTTGCTGTTGCTCGTGCTGGCGATCGTGCAACCGGATCTGTTGCTGCATCTGATGCCTTCTTCCCATTTGCTGACGGGCTGCAGGTGCTCATCGATGGGGGAGTCAAGGCTGTTGTTCAGCCGGGTGGATCGGTGCGTGATGAAGAAGTGATTGAAGCTGCGAAGGCGGCTGGCATCACGATGTATATGACCGGCACGCGTCACTTCTTCCATTAATCAAATCGACTTGTTGACACAGTGATTGCGCCGCTGACTTCGTGAACGTTTCCGGCAGCAAGGTCCCAGTTGCCATTCCGATGGTGGCGTGTGTTGTTGTCGGTGCGCTTACGGCAGTTCAGTCACGCATGAATGGTGAGTTGTCACTGCGTATGAACAACGGCCTTGAGGCTGCTGTGTATAGCTTTGGTTCAGGTTTCCTCGTTCTGATTCTCATTGCACTGCTCTCGCGCAAGGTGCGCAAAGGTCTTATTGCAGTCCCTCATGCAATTCGCAACGGGCAAATTCGCTGGTGGCAAATTCTCGGTGGCACTCTCGGTGGATTCTTTGTCGCCGTTCAGTCATCCGCAGTTCCGTTGATTGGTGTTGCTGTATTCACTATTGCGATCGTTGCTGGGCAGAGCACGAATTCACTGATTGTTGACCGCATTGGTTTGGGGCCTGCAGGCAAACAAGCAATTACTTGGCAGCGAGTGGTTGGCGCGATTTTGGCAATTGTCGCAGTCACTCTTGCTGTGCAACAACGCATGACCGAGGGATCAATTCCGATTCTTCCCGTCGTGTTTGCTTTTATTGCTGGCCTGCTGATTGCAGTTCAAGGCGCAATCAATGGTCGTGTCTCGATGGTGTCGGGGCAGCCACTCTCTGCGGCATTTTTGAACTTCATGTTTGGGTGCATCGTTCTTGGAGCTGCCCTTGGCATATCTGCAGGGTTCATGGGCAAGGAACTGAGCGGCGTATTCGTCGGGCCCTGGTGGGCGTACCTCGGCGGATTGATTGGCATCGTGTTCATCAGCATTGCCGCGTGGTCAGTTCCGATTGTTGGAGTATTGATGTTTGCTCTGCTGAGCATTTCTGGGCAACTCATCGGATCGATGGCCTTGGACATCGTCGCCCCAACCCCTGGGTCGTCAGTGACGCTCTCGCTAGTGTTGGGCGTATTGCTGGCCTTCGTGGCCGTGGGTGTGACCGCGCTCAATCGGCCAAGGCGTACCTAATCTGTTGGATCGTCGAGCAGCACTGTTCGATTCTTGATGATTTCATCGAGGCGCTCGCCAATCCATGACTTGATCAACGATTGACGAGTGATGCCAAGGCGGGTTGACTCATGGTCGAGTTCTTGAATCATCCACACGGGAAAATCGACATTGACTTTACGAAGCTCAAGTCGAGGGCGCCTGATCGTGCTGAGATCGAGGAGATGAGTGACGTCTTCCCCTGAATCAAATATTTCATCGAACTCTTTGCCATTCATATTGAGCCCTTTCTGATGCCCTTGCTCGGCGTGCCGAGATGATGCGAATCCGTTCTTCTTGCTCAGTTTTGGCTTGTAGTACAACCATGTTTCGGTCAAGCCAGATACCTCGGGCGAAACCGAACGTGATCCCATGTTTAATGCGATTACTTCGGTTTTTATCGTCGTCGAATTCGAAATTTTCACTCATACGTGGCACACATAGTGGAATACCTAAAATATACATAATAAGTATTAACAAGGCGAGTGTCGTTATTCATCTTTGGACGTTACTTTGGACGGCATCGCTTGCGACAGGCGGATTTGAATGCTGTGGATAGACCCCGGATTCGCTGGCACCTGTGGATGAGATGATTGCCCTGTGACCGCACAAATCCTTGATGGCAAAGCAACCGCAGCTCGAATTAAGGGCGAACTCCGTGTACGCGTTGACGCCTTGCGCGCCCGCGGGATTACCCCGGGCCTTGGCACCGTGCTGGTGGGAGACGACCCAGGCAGCCACGCGTATGTCGGCGGCAAGCACAAGGACTGTGAAGAGGTCGGAATCTCCTCGATCCGCGTTGACCTTCCGGCAACCACGACCCAAGAAGAACTTGATGCCGAGATTCTTCGATTGAATGCAGATCCAACAGTGACCGGCTACATCGTGCAGTTGCCGCTACCAAAGCACCTAGACACCAACCGCGTGCTTGAGCTGATGGATCCAAATAAGGATGCCGATGGTTTGCATCCCATGAACCTTGGTCGCTTAGTTCTTGGTGAAGAAGCACCGCTTCCTTGCACGCCTCGCGGCATTGTTGAACTTCTTCGCACATACAACGTCAATATCGATGGCGCACATGTCGTTGTTGTTGGTCGTGGTGTCACCGTAGGCCGTCCATTGGGATTGCTACTTACTCGTCGCACCGAAAACTCAACAGTCACGTTGTGTCACACCGGTACAAAGGATGTCGGTTCTTTCTTGAAGCAAGCAGACATCATTGTTGCTGCAGCAGGTGTTGCTCACTTAATCACCGCAGATCTGGTTCGCCCGGGTGCTGCAGTGCTCGACGTTGGTATCACGCGCACTGAAACCGGTCTCGTCGGTGATGTTCATCCAGACGTCATGGATGTTGCGTCATTCGTTGCGCCAATGCCCGGTGGTGTTGGTCCGATGACTCGTGCGATGTTGTTGATGAACGTTGTTGATACCGCGGAGCGCTTAGCACGCTAGCTGTTCGGTACGTTTTTGATCGCTAGTTCGTCCAGCCTGAACCAGCACGCAATGGGGTAGCCCAGCGAATCTTTTCGCCAAGCTCATTTGCGGCGCGCAATGGCCAATGCGGATCTCGTAGCATCTGGCGCCCCAGGAAGCACACGTCTGCTTTTTGATCTTCAAGCAGTTGTTCTGCTTGCTGGGCTTGCGTGATGCGACCAACAGCAGCAGTAAGAATTCCGGTTTGGGCTTTTACTTGCTCGGCAAGATCAATTTGGTAGTTCACTTCATTTGGAATCTTCGCATCGATGATTGCTCCACCTGACGATGCGTCAATCAAATCAACGCCAAGTTTTTCAAGTTCCTTGACATACACAACTGAGTCATCAACACCCCAACCACCATCAGCCCAGTCAGTGGTTGAAATGCGAACGAACAGTGGCTTGTCTTGTGGCCATGCTTCGCGCACTGCTTTGACTACTGCAAGAGGAAAGCGCATGCGGTTCTCAATCGAGCCGCCGTATTCATCCGTACGGTCGTTGCTCAAGGGGGAAAGGAACTGGTGCATCAGGTAGCCATGAGCTGAATGCAACTCGATCACGTCAAAGCCAGCCTTGTCGGCGTTCTGTGCTGCGGTTGCGAAGTCGGCGATGGTGGAATCCATGTCAGTCAGATCCATGGCCTTTGGGGTGCCCATGCCAGTGAATGCCTTGTCGGTTGCACTCAAGGTGATCCAGCCGCCTTCGCCTGGCTCGAGCACCTTGGCGCCATTTGCTGGAGCATCAGTAGAAGCCTTACGGCCCGCGTGAGCCAGCTGAATGCCAGCCTTTGAATCTTGGCCATGGATGTAGTCAGTGATCCGACGCCAGGCGGCAACTTGATCCGCACTCCAAATTCCCGGGCAAGCGATGCTGATGCGACCCACCGGGTTCACGCCTGTGGCTTCAGCCATCACCAGGCCCGCTTTGCCGTTGGCGTAGGAGCCCAAGGTCACCAGATGCCAATCGCCTACCACGCCGTTGATGTCCGCTGAGTATTGGCACATCGGAGCCACCCAAGCCCGGTTTGAAAATTCAACACCACGGATCTTCAGAGGTTCAAAGAGCAAAGTCATGGGCGTTACTTTAGAGGCCATCACCTAGGCTGAACTCAATGTCCACTCAGAGCGAAGAGCCAATGGCTTCGGTGCATTCCCTCAAAGCGCACCGCAAGCGCGGCTTTTCCATGGCCCAATGGCCAATCACGATTGTGTTGATTGGCGTGGCCCTATCGCTCGTTGTAGTGGAGTTCTGGTCGTTCCGAAAGGGATCGATCATGCTTTCGGCCTTCGTGACTTTGGCATTTTTTTTGCGCTGGCTGTTGCCAGACAATGAGGCTGGCTGGCTCGTGGTTCGTTCTAAGCGCGTTGATGTGATCGTGCTTGCAGTCTTGGCCATTGGGCTTACCTTGATGAGTTTTTGGGTGCCAAACCCTTCGTAGTTCTCAATCTTTGCCATAGTTCGGGTGTGACTTCTTCAACCGGACCTCGCCTGCGCTCAATTCTTGAGTCGATTCCTTCATATAAGGCTGGGCAGCCTGCCCCAGTACAGCCAGGCGTTATCCCTTTCAAACTCTCATCAAATGAGAATCCGTTCCCACCGCTGCCCGAGATCGTTGAAGCAGCAGCGGCGGCAACAGCATCGATGCAGTTGTATCCAGACTTTGCTTCGACGGAACTTGTAGAAGCAATTGCGACGCGCTTCACCGCGCCCTCATCACACGTGGCAGTTGCCACAGGTTCAGTGGCACTGACTCAACAACTCGTGCAGATCACCTCAGAGCCCGGCGATAGTGTGATGTTTGCGTGGCGTTCGTTTGAGTCGTACCCAATTGTCACGATGATCGGTGGCGCAACACCTCAACGCGTCGCACTTGATGGTGATGATCGACATGATCTCGAAGCAATGCTGGCTGCGATTGATTCGACAACGCGATTAATATTTGTGTGCAACCCAAATAACCCAACGGGAACAGCAGTAGGCCGCGAAGCAATCGCTGCCTTCTTGGCAGCAGTTCCGTCAGACATCCTCGTTGTCATTGATGAGGCTTATCGCGAGTTCGTTGATCCTGGCTTGATTCCTGACGGACTTGATTTCTATCGCGAGTATTCGAATGTTGCCGTATTGCGTACGTTCTCAAAGGCTTACGGGTTGGCCGGAGTGCGTGTTGGTTTCTGTATCGCGCATGAACCTGTGGCTGATGCGTTGCGCAAGGTGCAAATTCCCTTTGGTGTTTCATCAATTGCCCAAGCCGCAGGGGTTGCTTCCCTTGACCCAGTGGTGGAAGCCGAAGCTTTTGCGCGTTGTGAACTTCTGGTAGGTGAGCGCAATCGAGTGCTCGCTGGTCTGCGAACAGCCGGCTTTGCCCCGTCGGAGTCGGAGGCGAACTTCATTTGGCTGCGACTAGGGGAGCGCACCGCTGATTTTGCCGCTTCCTGTGAAGCCGTGGGGCTGGCAGTGCGTCCTTTTGTTGGCGAAGGGGTGCGAGTTTCCATTGGGCTCCCAGAAGCCAATGACCGCTTCCTTGCAACCGCTGTC
>WLOE01000024.1 GCA_009699465.1 Actinomycetota bacterium
AACTGCTTCACCTTCTTCTTGGAACCCCCGACGCATCATGAGGTCTAAGGCCTCCGTCTCATCAATATCGTTCGTGTGTACGCGCACGTCGAGGATTGCGTTGATGATCATTCGTGCTTGCATCTTCAATTGTTGAAGGCGTAAGGCGTGTGCAGATCGCTGGTCATCTACAGGAAGGTAACCAGCGTCGATCATTAACTCTTCCGCGTACACCGCCCAACCTTCAATGAACACGCTGCTACGACCAAAAGCTCGAACCCTGGTGGTCTTCTCCGCTAGTCGTGAATGGGCCAACTGAAGTACGTGCCCTGGGAAGGCTTCATGAATAGTTAAATCATGCAATTGAACACCGTTGTACTCGCGGAAGAATGAATCAATACGCTCGACATCCCATGAAGCTGGCGTTGGTGCAACTGCTACGAAGGTTGGTAAGTCGGTTTCTTCAAGCGGACCAGGTGAATCGCAGTACGCAACAGCAACTCCTCGATGAATTTCTGGCATTTCAATTACTTGAACATCTGTAATAGGCATTGACACCAATGGCACTTCGTCAAGAAAAGCAATCGTGCGGGCGAGTGATTCGGAAACCTGCTGCAATACGTTGTCGTTCGTTACTGGGTACTTTGCCGCAACGTCATCTAGGGCCCGCGCAACAAGGTTGGGTGAAGTTGCTGGTTCATCCAGATACTTCGCAGCTGCTTCAACGAGTGCTGATTCTGTTTTGATGAGATACGTATTGGCTTGCGCAAGTAGGTCGCCCGCTTGGGTATCTGAATCTAAAGCGTGCCAAAGCATCGCCGAATAGAGATGTGCACCAAGACGAGGATCGCGGTTCGCAACAGCCAGTTGATCTTGCAACCAGTTGATAAATGTGGTCAGTGACGCTTGTGCTGCCAAAACGCTAGGCGAATTGGCACCGAGCAACTCTGAGATTTCACCTTGCACCAACGCCAAGGTGCCATGAAACTGACCGATGGCAGTTTCCACGTGGATCCGTGGCATCTCACCAAGTTCAGCCTGTGCGTCAGCCAAGAATCGCGGGATGGCTTCTAGGCGAGCATTTACCGACACTAGGCGATCGGCGATCGGGGCGAAATCCCGCGACAACAAAAGATGTAATCCAGTTCCTGGATTCCAAACCATTGGATTCCAAGTCACCGACTTCACTTCGCGAAGTTCAAAAAGTGACCGAGTTATTGCCGCACGTAGGATTTCAAGATCCACTTGATCCTCGAGCACTAATTCAAGATCATCGACCGCATCGAGCTCGGTCAGCAGTTCATCAAGTGCAACCGCCAATGCTTCACGACCACTGCGGGTGTAATCCGGTAAGAGTTGGTCATACGCATGCTCACCCATGCCAGTTGCGCGAATAGGCTCAGCACACAGCATCGTGGTCATCACACTTTTAGCGATGCGGTCAAAGTGAGCCTTCATTCGCTCAACCCTTCGAGTGCGCGAATTTGAGATACCCGTCGGCGCGATGCTTGTCGAAGCGCAGCCTCAGAATCCCACTTGCGATCGCGCATGAGTGAAGTGAGTTCGAGTAGGAAATCCCCAAGTTGCTCCTCGCTCGCCAGGTGTGCTGCCGTTTCTTCAGCTCGGTTACGTTGATTCGTGGGAGCGACCGTCTCTTTGAATCGCTTCGATCGAGAAATGACTTTCGCGGAGTACAACAACGCCGGGAGATGTGGAGGAATTCCGTCAGTTACCGACTCGCGACCTTTTTCTTTGGCTTTGCTCTCATGCCAGTTCAGTTGGGCATCTGAATTATCGCCTTCAAGAAACACATGAGGGTGACGGCGAATGAGTTTCTCGACAATTCCTTGAGCTACATCTTCGATATTCCAAGGGTCATTTGGATCTTCTTGCGCGATCCGTGAATGAAAGACAACCTGGAGCAACACGTCACCGAGTTCTTCACGCAAGCCCGCTCGATCCTTGAGCTCAATTGCTTCAACTGTCTCATAGGTTTCTTCAACCAAATATTCAAGGAGAGACTCATGCGTTTGTTCTGCATCCCAAGGGCAACCGCCCGGTGAGCGCAGTTGATCCATTACCGATACAAGTTGGAGCAAATAACTTTCAGTACTCAACACCGCTCCCCTATCACTTCTACTTCAGGCAGCTCGGATTCACGTGTTACTGCGCAGGAAGCACAGTTGAAACATCAGACGGGGTTTCACCCAACTGTAAGTTTTCTGAATCCCAGGTACCAAAACGTGGGTTGACTTCTGGATTCACGGCCTTGCTCTTGGCAACTACTGCAGTGACTAAGTCGGCGGTTGCCTGCTCTGGTGTTGCATTCGGAGCTACAGCCTTCGCTACTTTTTGTGCAGTCAACGCGAAGCGAATCCGCTCAGAGATCTGGCTCGGTGCAACACCCTGCTTTAAATACGCCGCTTCAAGCGCAGCCGCACTGCCGGCAGACTTCACTTCGGCTGCGTACTCTCGATCAATTTCACCTTGGGTTACTGCAACGTTGTTGTCAGCAGCAACCTGATCAAGGAGATCCATCACGACTAACCAGTTCAAAATGTTCTTGACCAACTCTGGATCTGATTTATTCTCCGAGAATCCCTGAGCGACCAAAACCTCATTGACATTGGAGTTCAACGACGCCTCTGTCACATGATTGTTGCCAACCAAAGCGGCGTCACCAGCGGAGCCTGAACATGCGCTCACTGCGAGGCCAAGCGCCAGGATCGCTACAGGAATCATTGCGCGGCGGCGTGCTGTGGTCATGAATTACTCTCCATCGGTTCAGGTGTTATAGGTAGCGAAGCGTGAATGAACTCCGTTACCCAATGAAGCAGATCATTGCCAATGACCGGCGCGCCACCCACCAGGGAGGTCGTCGGCCTCGGTACGACGATCGTATTGACTGCAGCCTTGATCAGCGTGCGTGGGTACAGTCGAGTCAGTCGCATTTGGGCTGATTCCGGCAGATTGACGGGCTGGAAGCGAATCCCCGCGCCCGTCGCCACAATTTCGGTTAATCCAGCCCTGCGAGCCAGTACCCGCAGCCGAGCCACGGAGAGCAGGGTCTGCACCGGATCGGGCACTTGGCCGTACCGATCCGTGAGCTCGGCATAGACCTCATCTACGGCCAATTCTGTTGACGCATCAGCCAAGCGCTTGTAGGCCTCAAGGCGCAGGCGCTCATGTGGGATGTACTCGTGTGGAATGTGGGCCTCAACGGGAAGCTCAACCTTCATCTCCGGATGGGTCTGCGCTTCATCACCCTTGAATTCGGCCAATGCCTCTCCAACTAAGCGCACATAAAGATCAAAGCCGACATCTGCGATGTGACCGCTTTGTTCGCCTCCCAGCAAATTACCTGCACCGCGAATTTCCAAATCTTTCATCGCAATCTGCATGCCTGAGCCAAGGTCCGTGTGCTGAGCGATTGTGGCAAGGCGTTCATGTGCCGTTTCTGTTAATGGCTTTTCTGGGTTGTACAAGAAATAGGCATAGGCCCGTTCGCGTCCACGACCAACGCGGCCACGTAACTGGTGTAGCTGGGAAAGGCCAAACATGTCGGCACGATCAACGATCAAGGTGTTTGCATTCGCGATGTCGATTCCGGACTCAACGATCGTGGTGCACACCAGTACGTCAACTTTCTTTTCCCAGAAATCAACGATCACACTTTCAAGCGCCTGCTCACCCATCTGACCATGGGCAATGGCAATACGTGCCTCGGGAATGAGATCGCGTAGACGTGACGTCACCCGCTCTATGGACTCAACTCTGTTATGCACAAAGAAGACCTGACCATCGCGCAGAAGTTCACGGCGAATCGCAGCTCCAATCTGCTTGTCTTCATACGGTCCAACAAATGTAAGCACTGGATGGCGCTCTTCAGGCGGTGTTTGAATTACTGACATTTCACGGATACCTGTGACAGCCATTTCTAAGGTGCGAGGAATTGGTGTTGCTGACATTGCCAGCACATCAACGTTGGTGCGCAGAGCCTTCAGATGTTCTTTATGTTCAACACCAAACCGCTGCTCCTCGTCGAGGATTACTAATCCCAGATCCTTAAAGCGCACATCAGGGGTAAGCAGTCGATGTGTACCGATCACAACATCTACTGAACCTTCAGCGACACCCGCAAGAACCGCCTTCGCTTCTTTGTCGGTATTAAAGCGCGAAAGTGATCCAATTTTAATCGGGAATGATCCGTAGCGCTCTGCAAAAGTTGAAGCATGCTGTTGTACTAACAAGGTCGTGGGAACAAGCACCGCAACCTGTTTGCCGTCCTGTACAGCCTTGAATGCAGCACGCACAGCAATTTCAGTTTTTCCATAGCCCACATCGCCGCAAATCAAGCGGTCCATAGGGATACTGCTTTCCATATCGCGCTTGACTTCGTCAATACAAATCATCTGATCTGGTGTTTCTACATAGGCGAAGGCATCTTCAAGTTCATGCTGCCAAGGTGTATCAGGACCAAATGCATACCCCTGCGTTGCCTTGCGAGCTGCATAAAGCTTGATGAGTTCACTTGCAATCTCTTTCACTGCCTTGCGGGCTTTGCCCTTGGCTTTTTGCCAATCAGCTCCACCGAGCCGATGCACACTTGGCATTTCACCGCCAACATATTTGGTAACCAGATCAAGTTGGTCGGTTGGCACGAATAAGCGGTCGGCGGGTTGACCACGCTTACTTGCCGCATACTCCAGCACCAAATACTCACGCGTTGCACCGCCAATTTCGCGCTGCACCATTTCAACATATCGACCCACGCCATGTTGTTCATGGACAACAAAGTCGCCTTTTTTCAAGGTGAGTGGATCGATTGCACGCTTACGGCGTGATGGAAGCCGCCGCATATCTTTGGTCGAAGCGCGTTGTCCAAGGAGATCGCGTTCGGTGATGACAGCAAGTGCACATTCATTCAGCACGAAGCCGTGTTCAATGGAGCCTACGGCGACGGTCACCACACCAGGCTTTGGCGGTTCTGTGAGCGACTCCACAAAAGCAGTAGGAACACCTTCGGTCGTTAACGATTCCGCAAGGCGCTCAGCCGAACCATGGCCCTCACTGACCAGCACAACTGCGCGGTCATCCGCAGCCCACGCCCGCATGTGTTCAATCGCCTGCGCGATGTCGCCGCGATAGGCATCAATGCCAATGGCGTCGACTGCCACTCCTGCATTGGGATCGATACTTTCATCCGCGTACAACGGGCTTAGTTCGCACCAAGGCAAACCGCGCGCTTCACATTGATCCTTTACTTCTTCCAATGAAAAGAAGTTTGAGCCAGAAAGATCAATCGGTGCCTGGTTACCCACTGATGCGTTATGCCACGAAGCGGCCAAAAATTCATCGGCAGTGCGCGTGAGGTCGTATGCGCGGGTGCGTACCCGTTCGGGATCAATCACCAAAATAGAAGTGTCTCGAGGCAAGAAAGAAACTAACGGATCAACGGACTGCACGAGCACGGGAATGAGTGCTTCCATGCCCTCCACAGGAATTCCTTCAGCCAACTTCGCGCAGATGTCTTCAACAACCGGATTTTCAGCAGCTAACTTGGCTGCGCGTGCACGAACTTCTGGTGTAAGCAAAAGTTCGCGTACCGCAGGTGCGAATAATCCATCGGGAACGTTTTCAAGTGAACGCTGATCGGTCACCGTGAACGAGCGAATCTCTTCTACGGCATCCCCCCAGAATTCGATGCGAACCGGGTGCTCAGCGTTCGGTGGGAAAACATCCAAGATGCCGCCACGTACTGCGATTTGTCCACGTCGTTCTACGAGATCAAGGCGCTCATATCCAAGATGTACAAGTCGACTTACCAACACTGACAGGTCGTACTGATCCCCAACACGAACTCGTACTGGTTCAATCTCGCCGAGACCACCGGCTATGGGCTGCACCACTGCACGTACAGATGCGACCAACACATCAATGGGCTGCACAAGCGGATCTGTCTCATCTGCGTGTGCCAAGCGCCGAATGACACTCACGCGTCGACCGATTGTGTCTGACGAGGGTGAAAGACGTTCATGCGGCAAGGTTTCCCATGACGGCAGCACTGCAATACGAAGACTTGGGCAGTAGCTACTGGCCGCAGATGCGAGGTCTTCAGCTTCCTGACCAGTAGCGGTTACCACCAACAATTGCCGACCTGATCCAAGGGAAGTTGGAGCAGCAAGAAGTGCAGTAATCAGTGACTGAACTGCTCGCGGGGATGCTATGCGTCCACCAGTAAATGCTTGATCGCGAGCAACCCGAAATGAATCGGCCTGCCCTACGACATCAAGCAATCCACTGAGGTTCACCCTCGCGCTGCCTCCGCAAGCGCATCGCGCGCCAGATCAACGATTAGCGGGTGAGCAACCATCAAATTCTGAACCCATGGTGGCATGTGGTTGAACTCAATTTCTTCGCCATCTGTATGTGAAGGAATAAAGCCGTAATGACGAGCAACACCATACGGAGCGGCCACATCCCACTCATAGAAGCCACTTTCATGTACATACAGTTCTGCTCGACCAGAGACGAGTTCATTGACTTTCGCTCCAACGGATCCGACATCGATGAGCTCACAGCCGTATTCGTTGACTCCCGCCGCCTTCATCTTTGACCCCAGAATTTCCAATGCAGGCCCTAGGAACACCGGTGGACGAGTGCGCGAAGCAACCACGCGGACGGGACGATCTGTTGGAAAATCAGGATCACCTGTGACGACATCGCCCATCGATCGTGCAAGTTTTTGCGCAGGAAGATCAACAGTGCAGGCGGAAAGTTTCTTGATTTTTGGTTCCCAGAGTGCAATGTGCACTGCAAAGTCAACGCGGCCTTGCCCGTATTCCCAAGTTCCATCAAGCGGATCTACGATCCATAGTCGGTCGGCATCAAGGCGAACGGCATTGTCTGCACCTTCTTCACTCAACACTGCATCGTGCGGACGATGTTCGGCGAGCTCTCGAACAATGAGCTCATGCGAGAGACGATCGCCCTGCTTGCGAAGTTCGGTTGCCTTTTCTTTGTCCCACGAGGCTGGATCACCATATGAGTTGCGTAATTCCAGGAGTAGTTGCCCCGCAAGCTTGGCGACATGGCTAGAGAGTTCTTGATCTGTTCGGTTGGACATCTCAGCCTCCATTGAATTCGTTTTGTGCTCGCTCAATTCCATGTAACACGAGGGTTTCTACTGCGTCTGCGCTTCGCGAAATCACATGCGGAATCACATCGCGCTCGGTTCCCGTGAATGACTTCAAAACAAACTCTGCGGGATCTTGTCGACCAACTGGTCGACCGATTCCAATACGCACCCGCGCGTAATCGCCATTACCTAATGACTTACGAATGCTTTTGAGGCCATTGTGTCCGTTGTCCCCGCCACCGATTTTGACGCGCACGGTATCCAGTGGAAGATCCAATTCATCATGAATCACCACAAGGTGATCTTCAGCAATGTCGTAGAACTGCATGAGCGCTTTGACAGGTCCACCCGAGGTATTCATGAACGACCATGGCTCGACGAGCACCACTCGGGCATCTGATCCTGGATTACCGATCCGACCTTCTACAACACCGGCAACTGCTCGCTTGTGACGACTCAAGCTCCCACGCATGCGCGAGGCTAAGTCATCAACAACCATGAAGCCCACATTGTGGCGAGTGGTTGCGTATTCCGGACCAGGGTTGCCGAGCCCAACGATCATCCAGGTCATCGGCAAGAAGCCTTAGTTAGCTTCAACCTCAGCTGCTGGAGCCTCTACAGCTTCCGGCGCAGCTGCAGCGCGCGCAGCTTCAGTTGCAGCCATCGCTTCAGCCGCATCCGCAGTTGCCTTCACGCCATAGGCGGTACGTGCAACAGCTTCGTCTGCAGTGATGACGATGAGGTCAACATGCTCGAGGTAACGCTTCACAGGCTCGCGCTGAATGTCGCGTGGCATTGCCAAGATGGTCTTGTCATTCAGAGTCACTGAGAGCACGACGTATGACTTGCGAAGAGCAAGGTCAAGGTCGTGGTTTGGCAATGACACATGCTGGAGCTGGGTGCCGTGACCGTAGATCACTGCAGGGACCAAGCCTTCGCGGCGAAGGCGACGTGCTGCACCCTTGCCAAAGTCTGAACGCTCTGTGGCAGTAATGGCGATCTGTGACACTGTGAAACTCCTCGTTTACTCGTAAGTCAGCCTCGGCAGAGCGCGGATAGCGCTGACCTTCGTCGATCACGGTTCTTTCGAACCCTCGCCGAGGAGAGAAGAGGACACTATCAGTGAGAGGATGAATCTTCCGAATCCGGGCTTCCCTCGAACAGGCTGGTGACCGATCCGTCAGTAAAGACCTCATTGATCGCCTGAGCCAAGATCGGTGCGATGGAGAGCACTTTGAGCTTGGGGAACTTGCGATCTTCTGGGATTGGCAAAGTGTCGGTGACCACAACTTCGGTGATATTTGAGTTCTGCAGGCGCTCGCGGGCCGGATCACTCAAAATCGCATGGGTTGCCGCCACGATGACCTCGGTTGCCCCATTTTCAAAGAGGGTCTCCGCGGCCTTCACGATGGTGCCACCGGTGTCGATCATGTCGTCAACGACCACACACACGCGGCCCTTCACATCGCCTACGACTTCAAAGACCTTGACCTGATTTGGCACATCTGGATCGCGGCGCTTGTGAATGATGGCCAGCGGAGCGCCGAGCTCATCTGTCCAGCGCTCAGCTACCCGAACCCGACCAGCATCCGGCGAGACGACCGTAATGCGATCGCGATCAACATGACTGCCCACATGCTTTGCCAGCAATGGCAGTGAGAAGAGGTGGTCAACTGGGCCATCAAAGAAACCTTGGATCTGAGAGGTGTGCAGATCGACAGTCATCAGGCGATCTGCCCCTGCGGTCTTGAACAGGTCAGCAATCAGGCGAGCTGAAATTGGCTCACGACCGCGGTGCTTCTTGTCTTGGCGGGCGTAACCGTAGAACGGCATGATCACAGTGATGCGCTTGGCTGATGCTCGCTTCAACGCGTCAACCATGATCAGGTGTTCCATGATCCATTTGTTGATCGGAGTGGTGTGGCTTTGTAGTACGAACACGTCAGCACCGCGAACTGATTCCTGGAAGCGCACGAAGATCTCACCATTAGCGAAGTCATATGCCAACGTGCGTGAAAGTGGAATTCCGAGTTGCTCGGCTACTTCTTGAGCGAGCTCTGGGTGTGACCTGCCCGCAAGCAGCACCATCCGCTTACGGTTTGGAAACTCTTGCAGGTTCACTTTTCCTCCTGTGCTGTGGCTTCTTGCGCGGCTTGTGCTGCTTGTGCTGCTGGTGTTCCTGGACGTCGTCGCAATACCCAATCCAACACATTTCGTTGTTTACCTCGAGCAATTGCGATCGATCCTGGTGGTACATCTTCGGTGATAACAGATCCGGCCGCGGTGTAGGCCCCGTCGCCAACAGTGACAGGCGCCACCAACATGGTGTCGCTGCCAATTCGTACATGCTTACCTACGGTGGTGCGGTGCTTGGCAACACCGTCGTAGTTCACAAAGACGGTTGAAGCGCCAATATTGGAGCCTTCGCCGATGTCTCCGTCGCCTACATAACTCAAATGTGGAACCTTGGCGTCATTGCCAATGTTGGAGTTCTTGATTTCAACAAAGGCTCCGGCCTTGCTGTGGGTGCCCATCACAGTGCCAGGACGTAAGTATGAGAACGGGCCGACAGTTGCATCTGCACCAATAACTGCAAGCTGCGCCCACGTGTGAATCACAGAGGCGTTCGCGCCCACTTCACATGAATTCAAAGTGGTACCCGGGCCAATCTTCGCGCCGGCTGCCACAGATGTTGGGCCAAGAAGTGTGCAGTTCGGCAAGATCGTGACGTCAGGTTCAAGCTCGACATCAACATCAAGCCAAGTTGTTGCTGAATCCAGAATGGCTACGCCCTCGCGCATCCACTGGGCATTAATCCGGTCGCGCATCACAGCTGCAGCTTCGGCAAGTTGGTAACGATCATTCACACCAAGGATTTCGTTGGAATCTGCACACATCGAACCCGCAACTACTGCATTCTCATCGCGCAAGAAACCAATCACATCGGTGAGGTACTCCTCGCCTTGTGAGTTATTTGTGGTGATGTTGGCAAGCAGTCGAGTCAGATCGCTCGCAGCAAAGCAATACATACCTGAGTTGATTTCATCAATCATGATTTCAACCGACGACGAATCCTTATGTTCAACAATGCGCAGTACGCTGCCTGTTTCATCACGAACAATGCGTCCATATCCAGTTGGATCACTCATTTGTGCAGTGAGCACTGTTGCACGTGCTAGTGATGCATCATGTTCTTGCACAAGTGCCACAAGTGTTGCCCCGGTAAGCAACGGGGTATCACCTGTCAACACAACTACTGGACCACCGTCAAGTGAAATACCGCGTGAGGCAATGTCAGCTAATGCGATTCGTACCGCATGACCCGTTCCGCGTTGTTCTTCTTGGACAACAGTGAGAGCCCAGGGAGCGATTTCTTCAACATGAGCGGCCACGAGCTCGCGACCATGACCAACGACGACAATCACATGTTCTGGTTCAAGGGTGGCAGCAGCCTCAAGCACATGGCCGAGGAGAGATCGGCCTGCCACATGATGCAACACCTTGGGTGTTGCCGAGCGCATGCGCTTGCCCTCGCCAGCAGCGAGAATCACTACGGCTGCAGGTCGCGTCACGAGACGTGAGCGTATCTGCTCTGAGCTCCTGATGAACGATTCCCCCGCAAGATCAGGTCGAAGCTGTCCACTCTTGGGCGAAGCTGTCGATGATCTCAGCACAAGTTTCTGGGTGCGAAACTGTCAGATGGTGCTTGGCCTGTGGAACGTATGTGACTGATGTGCCTGCTGGGGCAAAACTCAAGATGAAGGGAACGACTTCTGGCACGACCACGGGACTTGCCATTGCATGCACATAATGAAAGGGCACCTTGAGTGCCGCGATACTGGCATTCAGTCGCTCTTCATCGATCTGTGGAGCAACAACTTGGTCGAATTTCCAGGTCCAACGCTCATCATCAACTGGCTTCACGCCATACGTCGCCAACCGCTCCAAAAGAACTGGATCATCGCCTTCTTGCGGCGGCATCAGACGAAATCGTGCGACCGCATCCTCTTTGGTGTCGTAATAACGAACTGGGCTGGCTGCGGCGGCCCCAATTGGTCGCATGCGGCCTTCGCCTTGAATGAAGGTATCCATCAAGATCACACCGATTGCTCGCTCTGGACGTTGAGTTGCCGCCATCACGACAGAGGTGCCGCCCAAACTGTGACCGACCATCAGGGCGCGTTCAATACCCGCGTCATCGAGTACGGCGTTAACCTCTTGGCCCCAGATATCAATGCCATATGCATCCCGGTGACCGCTATCGCCGCTGCCACTGAGATCCAAAGTGATGACGGTGTACGTCTCTTCTAACAGTGGCACCACATTGGCCCACCACACGTGGTGAGCACGAAACCCGTGGGTCAGTACTACAGCGATATCGCCTTGTCCAGTGACCGAGTAGTGGATTGGGGCGCCAGCAACCTCAACAACGCGATCGTGCAGGTCCATGTGGACACCCTTCGCTAGAGCGAGAGCTCCCGGGGGAGGGATCGAACCTCCGTTGACGGATTCAAAGTCCGCTGTCCTGCCGCTAGACGACCCGGGATTGTTTGAGCAGCAAACGATATTGGCAAGGCCCTCACGTTGCGAAAGCGACTTGGTTACGCTACCGTAACTTACGCAACCGTAGGTCTTGAGATTTACGACTGGCGCTAAGGAGCATTTGTGACCATTTCCCCCGCTGTCGATCCCATTGACCAGTTGCCGCCTGAAGGCGCGCCTGATCAGATTCAGCTCCAGCCACTTTCTATGCGGATCACCGTTGGAGTCTTTGTTGCGGTTCCCTTTTTAGCCGTACTTGCTGCCATCCCAGTTGCTTGGGGCGGATTCCTTTCGTGGGTTGATATTGCACTGTTCCTTTTGTTCTGGGCTATCACTGGTCTGGGTATCACGGTTGGGTATCACCGCTTCTTCACTCACGGATCATTCAAAGCTGGACGCGGAGTGAAAATTGCTCTTGCCGTCATGGGCTCATACGCACTTGAAGGTTCCGTTGCACAATGGGTGGCTGATCACCGCAAGCACCACAAATTTTCCGATGCTCCTGGCGACCCACATTCACCTTGGCTTGAAGGTGACGTGAAGTTCGCTTTGCTTAAGGGCTTCTGGCACTCGCACACTGGTTGGTTGTTTGACGAACAACAAACCCCAGTTGCGCAATACGCACCCGACATTGATGCCGACGACGATCTTCGGTTGCTGAGTAAGTGGTACCCAGCTCTCGTCGTGGGTTCACTTCTCATCCCAGCCATCCTCGGTGGCCTCATTACTTGGTCGTTCTGGGGCGCAGTCACTGCGTTCTTCTGGGCAGGTCTCTTTCGCGCGGCGTTCATCCATCACGTCACCTGGTCAATTAACTCGGTCTGCCACATCTGGGGCAAGCACACGTTCAAGTCACGCGATAAATCCACCAACGTGTGGTGGCTTGCGATTCCATCCTTTGGTGAGTCTTGGCACAGCCTGCATCACGCAGAGCCAACATCTGCACGACATGGGGTTCTCAAAGGCCAAATTGATCTGAGCGCAGTATTTATCCGCACCCTTGAATTCCTCCACCTTGCAAATGACGTGCGCTGGCCAAAACCAGAACGCCTTGAACGCAAACTCGTTGACCCATCTATGGCGCCACGGATTCGTGGGTACAAGAAGGCTGCATAAGTATGACTACTTCTGAAATTACGCGCGACTCTGTAACGCAGATACATCCAGTTCACAAGAGTGCACCACGCGAACGCGTACGCATGACTGGTCAAGAGCGACGTGAACAACTCATCACTATTGGACGCAAGCTCTTTGCTTCAAAAGGCTTCGAATCTGTCAGTGTTGAAGAAATCGCAGCCAAGGCTGACGTGTCAAAACCTGTCGTGTACGAACATTTCGGAGGCAAAGAGGGCCTGTACGCAGTCATCGTTGACCGTGAAATGAATGACCTCATGTTGGCAATCACCAAAGCTCTTACCGTACAACCGGAAGAAATTTCGAGCGCGAGAATTTTACTTGAGCGCGCAGCCATGGCGTTATTCGATTACATCGACGCCGACCCAGATGGTTTCCGCATTTTGGTTCGCGATGCTCCAACAATGAGTGACTCAGATTCCACCATCGTCGGCTTCCAGCATTCACCATCCTTCGCTAGCGTGATTAGTGACATTGCAGCGCATGTTCAAGAGTTGCTTGCCGTGCAATTCAAAGCACACAAGATCAACACCAAACTTGCGCCTATGTACGCACAGATGTTGGTCGGGATGGTCGCTCTGACAGGTCAGTGGTGGCTGGAAGAACGCAAACCTAAGAAAGATGAAGTGGTAGCAAACCTCATTAACTTGGCGTGGAATGGTTTGGGCAATATGGATTCAAAGCCAAAGTTGATCAGTAAGTCTCGTTAAATAACTCGAGCACCATGAGCTGGTCCAAAGGATCGTTTTACTGATCGCACGAGTCCACTTGATGTCAGCGCTACCGCAATATCTAATGCGTGGTCGGCATCCCGAGCGATGAATGCACAGGTTGGTCCACTGCCAGAAACAATTCCGCCCAGTGCTCCTGCTTCTTCACCAGCCTCAATGACGCGTTGCAATGCTGGGCGCAAGGAAAAGGCGGCCTGTTGGAGATCGTTATCCAGTGACTTACCCAGTAATACGGGATCACCGACGCGTAATGCATGCATCAAGTTGTCTGATACATACGGATCAGGAACATGCTTGCCTTCGCGCAAACGATCGCACTCTTGGTACACGGCAGCAGTCGAGAGCCCCTCGGATGCAAGGGCGAAAACCCAATGAAATGAACCCTTTGCTAGCACTGGCGTGAGCTGCTCGCCACGGCCACTACCAATTGCTGTTCCACCATGAAGTGAAAAAGGCACATCGCTGCCGAGCACTGCCGCGATTTCATGGAGTTCCTGCTTTGGGGTATGTAAGCCCCACAGAGCATCACAGGCAATGAGAGCGCCCGCAGCGTCAGCGCTTCCGCCAGCCATACCGCCCGCAACTGGAATCTGCTTGTGAATGCGAAGTGCGACGTCAGCCGTGACTCCTGATGCGTCAGCCAGCAGCTGCGCGGCTTTCCAAGCCAAGTTTGATGAGTCAAGTGGCACTTCGGCCACACCTTCGCCATCACACGTGAGTGAGATTCCAGAACCCGCAGGTTGGCGTATGGCGGTGACATCGTCGTGAAGAGCAACAGAATGAAAGACCGTTGCTAATTCATGGAATCCATCCTCGCGTCGTGGTCCGACTGAGAGTTGCAGGTTCACTTTCGCGGGTACGCGAACGGTGACCTCTTTTGCTGCCATAGACGAAGGTTATTTCCTTGACCTCACAGATGCGCGGTCAGCCTCGTGCCAAGGCATCAGCAAGACGAGCGAACTCAACCACCGTCAACGTTTCACCTCGTACACCTGGATCAATATTTGCTGCACGCAATGCCGCCTCGGAACGGTCTGGTCCTCCAGCAAATTGTGCAAGGGCCCCGCGAAGCGCCTTGCGACGCTGGCTAAATGCGGCATCGACCACGGAAAAGACATACTCCCGTGGCGATTCACACACTGGAGGTGCAGTGCGCACCAAGCGCACAAGACCTGAATCAATATTGGGCTCTGGCCAAAATACTGTGCGGCCAACGGTGCCAACGAGAGCAACATCACCAAACCAGCGCGCCTTCACACTTGGTACTCCATACACGCGGCTGCCAGGACCTGCCGCAAGTCGATCAGCCACTTCTTTTTGCACCATCACCAGCATGCTTTCAATTTTTGGAAAGAGTTCCAAGAAATGCAGCAGCACTGGTACTGAGATGTTGTACGGAAGGTTCGCAACAAGCGCCGTTACTTCACTTGGTAACGATGTGACCGTGAGCGCATCAGCCTCAATCACTGAGAGACGCGAAGCGTGTTCAGGCAGATGCGTGGTAATTGTCTTAGGAAGCTGCTCTGCGAACTGAGTTTCAATCTCAACAGCCACCACATCGTGATCGGCCTGCAAAAGCGCCAAGGTTAAACTGCCCAACCCTGGTCCGATCTCTAATACTCGACATCCATCAGGCAAATCAGCAAGGCGAACAATGCGTTCAACCGTGTTGGGATCAATGACGAAGTTCTGGCCACGTTTTTTTGTTGGCCGAATATCTAAAGTTTGCGCCAATTCGCGAATTTCGCGAGCGCCGAGTAGGCCGCTCACCATTGCCCGAACACGCGCTGTGCATTAGCCCAGAGATGCCCGGCCATTATTTCTTCAGAAACTCCACGTAACGAGGCAAGCGCGCGAACAGTGAAAGGCATCAAATACGAAGCATTCGGCTTGCCGCGATTTGGCACGGGTGTCAGATACGGCGCATCGGTTTCAACCAAAATGAGTTCATCTGGAACAACCGTTGCCGCTTCGTGAAGATCTGTCGCGTTCTTGAATGTCACGACCCCAGCAAATGAGATGTACCAACCTTGATCCGTGCAGAACTTTGCCATGGCTGCATCACCGCTGAAGCAATGGAATATGACGCGCTCGGGAGCACCTTCTTCGAGCAAAATGTCCATCACGTCTTGATGCGACTCACGATCATGAATCACCAAAGTTTTGCCGACTTCCTTTGCAATCGCAATGTGTCGACGAAATGACTCTTGCTGAATTGGGTGCAACTCCTCAGAGCTTCGGAAGTAGTCGAGCCCTGTTTCACCAACAGCGCGCACCACATCTTCGCGAGCCATGGAAGCAATGGCTTCGTATGCGGCCTCCAGCCCTGCGCGTCCTTCTTTTTCAAAGATTCGCGGTGCTTCGTTGGGATGCAGTCCAACACCCACCACGAGTGCTGGGCGAGTTTTTGCTAGTTCAATCGACAAGCGTGCTGCTTCAAGATCACAACCGATTTGCACGATGCGGGTAACGCCCACGGCAGCCGCAAGTTCAATCAACGTGTCTGGATCAGGCATTGAACCGCCATGCAGATGACGGTCATGAATATCAAGATGGCAATGCGTATCTATAACCGGTGCAGCTAATGCTGCTGGCGACGCAATGCTCATTCGGCAACTTCCTCCAGGCGTGGGAACAACCCTGCGCCCTTCGTGACAGGTGCACCGACTGGCAATTGACCCCAGTGGGCAACATCGCCGATGTGCTGATCATCGATTGAGCCAAGGGTTGCTACGGCCCCCAAGTCATTCCACAGTTCAGCCATCGTGTTTGGCATTAATGGGTAGTAGAGCACGGACATTGCCCGAAGTGATTCACAAATCGTGTACAAAACGGTGTGCAGGCGCTCCGCTTGAGCTTCATCTTTTGCAAGCACCCAAGGCTCTTGCTCAGTGACATACATATTCACTGCATCAACAAAGCCCTTGACCGCAACGATCGCAGTGGAGAAGTCCAGTTCATCCATTGCAGCGTCAGCTTCAGCAACTACAGCCACAAGCTGATCTGACAGTGCGGTTTCTGCCGCGGTAGCAACTCCCGCTGCCGGCAACTTGCCATCGCAATAGCGATTCACCATTGCGGTGCCGCGTGAAGCAAGGTTGCCCAAACCATTCGCGAGCTCTGCAACATAACGGGCACTCATGTCTTCCCATGAGAAAGAACCATCGTTACCGAAAGAGATTGCGCGCAAGAAGTAATAGCGGAACGCATCAGAACCAAAGTGATCAATGATTTGGGAAGGTGCGATACCCGTGAGTTTGGTCTTTGACATCTTTTCGCCGCCAACAAGCAGCCAGCCATGTGCGAACACCTTGCCTGGCAGAGGCAGGTTCGCTGCCATCAACATTGCTGGCCAATACACAGCGTGAAAGCGAAGAATGTCTTTACCGACCAAGTGAACATTCGCTGGCCAAATTTCAGCAAAACGCTTTCCTGCTTCGCTATCGGCTGGTTGGCCGTATCCGATTGCGGTGATGTAGTTCAAGAGCGCGTCAAACCAGACATACACAGTCTGCTGTTCATCCCACGGAAGCGGGATGCCCCAACCAACACTTGAGCGCGACATAGAAATATCAACCAAGCCGCTGCGCAAGAAGCTCATCACTTCGTTGTACGCACTGACTGGCTGTACTGCTTGGGGATTAGCTTCGTAGTGCGCGATCAATTGATCTGCGAATGCAGATAACTGAAAGAACCAGTTCTCTTCTTGTAGTTGCTCAACTGGTCGCCCATGCACTGGACACACTTGCTGGCCTTCAAATTCACCGTTGCCAGCAACGAGATCACCTGGGAGTTTGAATTCTTCACAGCCAACGCAATACGGGCCTTCATAAGGAGCCGCATAGACGTATCCGTTCTCGCGCACTGCTTCCCAAAAGCGCTGCACCGCTTCGATATGGCGCTCTTCGGTGGTGCGAATGAAATCGTCGTTCTTGGCATTCACTGTTTCAAGTACTGGCAGCCAGTCGGCGGTAACTAGACGGTCTACCCAGTCTTGGGGAGTCACGCCGCCGGCATCAGCTGCGCGTTGCACCTTGGTGCCGTGCTCATCGACTCCAGTTAGGAACCAGACCTTTTCCCCACGTTGTCGGTGCCAGCGGGTGAGAAAGTCGCCAGCTACGGTCGTGTACGCGTGACCAATATGTGGGGCATCGTTGACGTAATAAATCGGCGTGGTGACATAAAAGGATGCCGAAGAATTCGTCGAGGCCATGGCCAGATCTTAGGGTTGCGTGCCTTTGGCTTGGACCACAGCGTCATAGACCTCGCGGCGTGGAACTCCCGCCTCGTGGGCCACTTCAGCAATAGCCGCCTTGCGATCAGTGCCCGCTGCCTCACGGGCTCGTACTGAGGTAACCCAGTCAGCTGGGGTGACCAGTCCTTGCACACTGCGGCGTTCATCCACAGAAGCGCCCGTAATGACCACGGTGCACTCCCCTCGCACGCCCTCAGCTGCCCAAACAACGAGCTCGGCGAGTGTTCCGCGCTTGACCTCTTCATAGGTTTTCGTGAGTTCTCGACACACTGCGCCGAGGCGATCTGGGCCTAGCCCTTCAACCAGTGCTGCCAGCATCGCTTCAATTCGATGCGGTGCCTCAAAAAAGACCATCGTGCGTGGCTCGGCAGCAAGATCAGCAATACGCGCGCTGCGTTCACCGCCCTTACGAGGTAAAAACCCTTCAAAACAAAAGCGATCAACAGGTAACCCTGAAACAGCCAGTGCCATGAGTACGGCCGATGGCCCTGGGGCTGCAGTCACCGGAACATCACGCAGCACTGCTTCCGCCACGATGCGATAGCCAGGATCGCTCACTGATGGCATCCCCGCATCAGTCACCACCACAATCACCGAGCCAGTCAAAGCCGCATCAACGAGTTCAACGGCGCGTGCCTGCTCATTGGCATCGAAGTACGACACGACTTTGCCGCCAATTTCGATACCGAGATCAGAGGCCAGCCGGCGCAAGCGTCGGGTGTCTTCGGCAGCCACGATGTCCGCAGTTTGTAGCAA
>WLOE01000025.1 GCA_009699465.1 Actinomycetota bacterium
CCATCTCGCGAATCGCGGGAACATCGCGAGGATGCGCCGGGCGAATAAGCACGATGACTCCTGCTGTTGGGGGTTACGCCCGCTCGGGCTTCACCAATGGGAACAGAATCGTCTCACGAATGCCTAGGCCTGTGAGCGTCATGAGCATGCGATCCACACCAATACCCACGCCGCCTGACGGCGGCATGCCATGTTCAAGGGCTCGAAGGAAGTCTTCGTCTAACTTCATGGCCTCATCGTCCCCACGTGCGCCCAAGGCTGCTTGGGCCATCAGGCGCTCGCGTTGTATCACCGGATCTACGAGCTCTGAGTACCCAGTGGCTTGCTCATATCCGTTGATGTAAAGGTCCCACTTCTCCACCTTGCCAGCTTCGGTGCGGTGATCACGAGTCAGTGGTGATGTATCGACTGGGAAGTCCATCACGAAAGTTGGCTGACCATCGAAGGTTGAGATTACGTGATGCTCGAAGAGTTCTTCGACAATCTTGCCTTCAACCCAGTTTGGGGCCACCGCTATGTCAACAGCATTGGCAAGTTCAACTAAGCGTGCGCGCGGAGTTTGTGGCGTGATCGTTTCGCCCACGGCTTCAGAAAGCGATCCATACAGCGACACCTCGCGCCACTCACCTGAGAGGTCATGTTCGGTGCCATCCATGTGGGTCACAACCTGTGACCCAAAGACAGCAACTGCTGCTTCTTGAATGATCTCGCGGGTAATTTTCGCCATCTCGCGGTAATCCGCATAAGCCTGATAAAACTCAAGCATGGCGAATTCAGGTGAGTGAGTTGAATCAGAGCCTTCGTTGCGGAAGTTGCGGTTGATTTCGTAGACGCGTTCCAGGCCACCAACAACTGCGCGCTTCAAGAAAAGTTCCGGTGCAATTCGTAAATAGAGCTCAAGATCAAAAGCGTTTGATGACGTGATGAATGGCCGTGCAGTTGCACCTCCGTGCATCGTCTGCAACATTGGCGTTTCGATTTCAAGGTATCCGCGGTCATTGAGGCTCTTGCGAATCTGACCAACAGCCTTCACCCGCGTTTGCGCCATTTGTCGAGCTTCAGGACGCATGATCAAATCGAGGTAACGCTGACGGATACGACTATCGTCGTTCATCGGCTTATGTGAAACAGGCAACGGCCGAAGTGACTTCGCTGCCATCGCCCACGAATCCGCAAGCACGGAGAGTTCACCGCGCTTCGAGGTGATGACTTCGCCTTCAACGAACACATGATCGCCAAGGTCAACCAGTGACTTCCAATCCTCCAATGCTTCTTCGCCAACCTTTGCCAGCGACAACATGGCTTGGATTTCTGTGCCCTCGCCTGAGCGCAAGGTGGCAAAACACAACTTTCCGGTGTTGCGCACGAAAATCACTCGACCGGCGATTCCGACCTTCTCGCCAGTTTGCACATCAATCTCAAGGTCAGGGAACTGTGCACGGACTGCCGCGATAGTTGAGGTAATCGGAAGCGCTACCGGATATGGCTCACGCCCCCGCTCGGCAAGCTTGTCTCGCTTGTCGTGGCGGATTCGCATTTGCTCCGGGAGCTCGAGTTCCTCGTCATGTTCGGTGGTCACGGTGAGCAAGGTTATCGGCAAGCCCTACGCTGCCCACATGCTCGTCAAAGCAGCCGCTTCCGCGCCGTTTAATCCTGCCCAGCCGATCACGAGCGTCCTCTTTGATGTGCACTCAACCCTCGTGGACCAAGGAAGCAGCGCAGATTGGCTTCAGCGGGCTCTTGCCAAGACTCCTGCGGACCGTACGGCCATCAATATCCAGGAGCTTGAGGGATTTCTCGACCGAATCTGGGAAAACGGCCGGGTCTTGGACCCAGAAAGTTCCCGCGATCTTTCCGCCACCGCCCACGCTCAAGTCTTCAATAACCTACTGGCCCAAGGCCCGACTATTCCGACCGAACTTGGCCAGGCACTGTATGACGTCATGCTGGACACCTGGCATGCCTACCAGGATGCAGTCCCCACGCTTACGGCGCTCAAAGGCCTCGGGATCAAAATCGGATTGCTCTCGAATGTTGGTGTTTCGATTCATCACGTCCTGGAACGCGAAGGTTTGGCCCAGTTAGCAGACGGGATCGTGCTGTCATGCGAGATCGGTGTGGTCAAACCCAATTTAGGAATGTTTGAAGCCAGTTTGCAATCTATCGGTAGCACAGCAGCTGAAACCTTGATGGTTGGCGATAGTGGCCACGATGATGTCGGTGGCACTGCCCTTGGCATGCGCACCTTGGTATTGCCACGAACTCGCGGACCAATCCACGGACTTGCGGCAGTGGTAGGTCTGGTTCATGCTTCGCAAGAATTACAACGCTAGAACTAGCGCGTGGTATTTCGTTCAAACACCAAACGAAGACCAATCAATGTCAGATCTGGTTCATGGTGCGTAATTGTGCGAGATTCACCAATCACGATTGAAGCAAGACCACCGGTAGCGATCACCGCAGTGACTTCATCGAGTTCTTCACTAATTCGTTCAACCATGCCATCGACTTGACCTGCAAAGCCGTACAACGCACCTGACTGCAGTGCTTCGACTGTGTTTTTCCCGATTGCCGCCCTTGGCCGTACAAGTTCAACCTTACGCAATGCTGCTGCACGCTGAGCTAATGCATCGAGAGAGATCTCAATGCCCGGGGCTAGTGCACCACCGATGAACTCGCCTTTTGCTGAAACAACGTCGAGGTTTGTTGAAGTACCGAAATCCACCACGATGCTCGGGCCGCCATAAAGTGCGAAGGCAGCCACAGTGTTGACGATGCGGTCAGTTCCGACTTCCTTGGGGTTATCGGTGAGCACAGGTACGCCGGTTTTCGTTCCCGGTTCAACAATGACGGTTTCTATATTTGGAAAATACTTAGCGAGCATCACGCGCATTTCGCGCAATACCGCAGGCACGGTGCTACACAGTGCAATACCTGTTACCGGCGGATGATCTTCGAGTAACCCTCTAAAGGTCAGAGCAATCTCATCAGCTGTGGTACGCGAATCCGTTTTAATGCGCCAAGAAGCGTCCAGTTCCTCGCCGTCAAACATGCCAAGAACCGTGTTGGTGTTACCCACGTCAATCGTGAGGAGCATTAGCTCTCCGTCCTGAGGTCCGCGCCAATGTCGAGTACTGGCGCTGAATGGGTCAGCGCACCGACAGCAAGGTAGTCGACTCCGGTGGCAGCCACCTCACGAGCCACCTCCAAGCTCAATCCACCCGAGGCTTCCAAACGAGCCCGCCCTTTGGTTCTGGCAACTGCATCAAGCATCTGCTCCGTGGTGAAGTTATCGAGTAAAACAAGATCAGCCCCAGCCTCAAGCACATCATCGAGCTGCTGAATCGAGTCAACTTCAACCTCAACGGGCACTCCTGGGAAGTTTTGACGAACAAGGTTGAAGGCTTCGGCGACACCTCCGGCAGCCAACACGTGGTTGTCTTTCACTAAGGCAGCATCGGAAAGGGTCATCCGGTGATTCACGCCCCCACCACAGCGCACGGCGTATTTTTCTAAGGTGCGCATGCCTGGCGTAGTTTTACGAGTATCGCGAATCGCTGCCCCAGTTCCCACAACTTCATCCACCCATACTCGCGTTGCAGTTGCAATGCCACTGAGATGACCAAGGAAGTTCAACGCTGGACGCTCTGCTTGGAGCAATGCATGCGTTGCAGCACGAACAGAAATGACGACGCGACCCGCTTCCACGACTTCACCATCGTGGGCACCAAATTCAATTTCAACGTTTTCATCGCCGCACACAGTCATAAACACCGCTGCAGCAACCGGAACTCCGGCTATTACACCGCCTTTTCGTGCACAAAGATCGAGTACTGCTATTTGATCAGCTGGCACTGTTGCGACAGTGGTTACATCTACCCCGCCATCAAGATCTTCTTCGACCGCAAGGTTGATCAAAGTCTCCAGAGCCACCGGGTTAAGGCGAGCATCGATCAGCATCTGCGAAATCGTCGGACCGAACACCTTTGATTTGTGCGCAGTCATGCTTGCCTTTCATTCGAATACGAGACCCCGACGCGAGGTACTGTGCGAGTAGTCAATGTTCCATCACTATTGAGGTTGCTTACAAGTCGAACCCGCCATTGAGCGTCATTTCTCTCAGGAAAGTCCTCCCGCCAATGCGAACCCCGAGTCTCTTCACGTAAGGCTGCATGATGCGTTAACGCTGTGGCGATTGTGACAATGTTCGTGGTTTCCCAATCTTCGGCGATGGGTTTTCCTTGCTCAGTTGCCGCTAGCGCATTGAGTTCCGCGCTCGCTAACTTCAGTGATTCGCAACTTCGTAGTACTCCAACATGTCGATCCATTGTGGTTTGCACCCGTCGACGAACTTGGTGTGGTAACAACTTTTGATCGGTATGCGCAGGCAAAATTGGATCACGAACGATGCCAGCTCCCTTAGCGATCTGGGCACCGATACGTCCGGCAAAAACCAACCCTTCAAGCAGTGAGTTCGAGGCCAACCTGTTAGCACCATGTACTCCCGTGCAGGCAACTTCACCACACGCATACAAACCAGGAATTGACGTACGGCCGGCCAAGTCTGTCAGTACGCCTCCTGAAACGTAATGCTGTGCGGGCGAAACTGGGATGAGATCAGTAATCGGATCAATGCCGCGCGAACGACAGGATTCAAGAATCGTAGGGAAGCGCTGCACCCACATGTCGGCACCCAAATGACGTGCATCAAGCCATACATGATCTGTATGAGTTGCACGCATCCGACGCATGATGGCCTTGGCAACAACATCGCGCGGTGCCAAGTCAGCCATTTCATGCTCTGTGGCCATAAACCGAGTGCCGTCTGCATCTATTAGGAAAGCACCTTCTCCGCGAACAGCTTCTGATACCAGCGGCTGTTGACCTTGGGCAAAGGGGCCTAGCCACATCACCGTGGGATGGAACTGCACAAACTCTAGGTCAGCGATATCAGCGCCGGCCCGCATAGCCAATGCGACGCCATCACCTGTTGAAACATACGGGTTTGTTGTTTGCCGAAACACCTGCCCGAATCCACCAGTTGCAAGAACCACCGTTGGTGCAAGCGCTGCACCTACACCATCACGTTGCCCAGTTCCCAACACGTGCAGGGTGATTCCTTGTGCTGCACCGGTTACATCCGTAATTAAATCCAACGCCAGAGCATTTTCTACTAACTCAATGCCTGGGTCACGTGCAATTGCTTCAACCATGGCACGCGAGATTTCAGCACCTGTCGCATCACCACCGGCATGCGCAATACGATCGCGATGGTGACCGCCTTCACGCGTAAGTGAGATTCCACCATCAGGTTCGGTATCAAACCGAGCACCAAGCTGAATCAATCCACGCACAGCTGCTGGACCTTCTGTTACAAGAACGCTCACTGCATCTTCATCACAAAGTCCGACACCTGCGAGAAGAGTGTCTTCTAAATGTTCTGCCGGTGAGTCATCTTCAGCGAGCGCAGCGGCAATGCCACCTTGCGCCCACCGCGTTGATCCCTCGTTGACTTGAGCTTTAGTGACGAGCAAAACCGTGCGCCCGGCTCTACGCGCATGTAATGCAGTTGCTAAGCCAGCGATGCCCGAGCCCACCACAATCACATCAGCACGTACTGTCCAACCGGGTTGGGCGGCAGCAAGCTGCACAGGTAGGCGAATCACAATCATGCACCTACACGGCAAGCGATATTGTCGATGAGGCGCGTGGCACCTAGGCGCACCGCAACGAGCACGCGACCGTCGCCGGCAACAGGTTCACCCAGATCTGGATTTTTGATGACTAAATAATCAACTGTGAACTCTGGGTGTTCAGCCAAAATCGAAAGACCTGCACGCTCGCCCGCACGCGCACCATCATGGGCCGCTACTTCGGCTGCCACTTGAATTGCGCGTGGCACAACTGCTGCAAGCACGCGCTCTTCTTTACTGAGGTAACGATTTCTGCTACTCATTGCAAGGCCATCGTCTTCGCGAACAGTCGGAACTCCAATAATTTTCACAGGAAAGCGCAAGGAATTCACCATTCCGGTAATGAGCGCAAGCTGTTGGTAGTCCTTCTCGCCAAAGAGCGCGTAATCAGGTGCGGTGAGATGCAGGAGTTTGCCAACGATGGTCAGCATTCCTTTGAAATGTCCGGGACGTGAAACTCCGTCAAGAATTTCACCGAGTGCACCCGGGTCGATCATTACTTGATCTCCCAATTGATCCAATCGATCAGTGCCATACATCTCTTCAACAGAAGGCGCATACATCACATCAGCGCCCGCACGCTCGCTCACTTCAAGATCATGATCCAGCGTTCGTGGATAACGATCGAAATCCTCACCTGCACCAAACTGTGTCGGATTCACAAAATTGGTAACAATCACAAAGCCCTGTCTCCCGACAGCTTCCCGAGCATTGCGGATTAACGATGCATGGCCTTCATGTAACGCTCCCATCGTCATCACTACCGCAACTGGATGCGAAACACCGCGAGCTAAAAGTAAATCAGCATGGGTTGAAACTAATAGCGAACTCAAACTGATTCACCTCCTTCACTCAAAACGCCAAGCAATGCTTCGGCAAGCGCAGCAGAGAGTAGCCCAGCATCCACGGCACGGTCAGCAGTCACACGAGCAAGTGCTCGATAGCTCGCAGCTGCGAGCTCTGACTGATTCTTGAGAACTGCAAGGTGCGCTTCCACTGTTGCTGCATCTCCACGAGCTACAGGCCCTGTCAATGCTTGATCGCCAAGTCGAAGTGCGTTATCAAGACTCGCACCTAACAACGGTGCAAGAACCCGACGTGGTTCTTCGATTCCAGCCGCGGCGAGCAAGTCGGCACTTTGCGCAACCAAAGTGATCAGATAATTTGAACCGAACGCCAGAGCCGCGTGGTAGAGAACGCGCTTATCTTCTGGAACCCAGATCGGATCGCCACCGATTTCAATTACTAGGGCTTCGGCGGCACTGCGCAGTTCATCTGGAGCAGTAACTCCGAATGGGCATTCTTCAAGCCGCATGAGATCCATGCTGGTTCCGGTAAACGACATCACGGGATGAATTGCTAGGGGAAGAGCACCCTCAGCAGCAACTGGAGCCATCACCTCTGTGCCATAGCGCCCACTTAAATGCACCCAGAACTGTCCTGGCTTGACCACACCAGACGCGGCTAGACCTGCAAGTAATCCCTCAAGTACGTCATCGGGAACTGCAACGAGGACCAAATCAGACGCCGCGGCAACATCGGCAACATCCACGACGGGGGCTTGTGGCAAGAGAGCTTGAGCCCGCAAACGAGAAATCTCAGAAACTGCGGCCACTGCAACTACTTCATGACCAACTCGGTGCAAGGCTGCGCCAATAACGGAGCCCGCTCGACCGGTGCCAATAACACCGACACGGAGGCGGGGAGGAGCCATCACAAAGAAGAGCGTAGAGGCTCGGTACCGTGAGTTGCTGTGGCGGCTGATATTCCTTGGGAACTGGCATGGGAAGCGGCGGCTTTGGGCCCTCGTGGCTTTTACATGCACGCCATGCCTTATGACCACTTCACCACCAGTGTTGAACAAGCACAGTTGACTGACAAGCTGCTCCCCTACCTCCGCGCAGCCCTCGCCAATGGCCCAGTCACGTTCATTGATGTAGGGGCTGGGACTGGCCTGCTTTCTGAACACCTTCATGCGCATCTCACCGAAGATGAGCAAGAGCACACGCAAATTCTTTGCATGGACCTTCGTCCCCGCCCCGAACAATTGAACCCAAAATTCAAGTGGATCCAAGGAGATATTCGCGAGACTATTTCTCAAGTGCCCTCCGGAAACACCGTGTTAGTAGCTCATGAGTTTCTCGATGATCTTCCTTGCGCAATCATTGAAGTCAACGAGGCTGGCCTGGCACACGTCGTCGTTACTGATAGCACCAGTGGCAAACAACTTCTGGGTCCCTTATTGCAACAGGGCTCACCTGACGATGCATGGCTACAGCATTGGTGGCCTACTGTCCGGCCATTCATGCGCTGTGAGGTTGGACGTGCTCGTGACATCTGCTGGAATCAACTCACGTCCGTTGTCACTTCAGGTTTCGCAATCGCGGTTGATTACGCGCACACGTACGAAGATCGTGTGCGAGGACTTTGGGACGGCGGAACACTCGCCGGTTACGCACATGGTGCCATCGCGACTCCCGTGGCAAACGGTAAAAGCAACATCACTGCTCACGTCGCTATTGATGCACTTGCATCTTCTTGTGCTGGAGCACCGCAAATCCGCATGATGAGGCAAGGTCCGACTCAAGACTTCTGGTGGCTTATTGCTGCCTATGAAAATGGATTTCCTGAACCTGCAAAGATGGCAACGTGAACGAGATCTTGGTTGCTATCGGAGCCGCGAAGCATTTGCCTGCTGATCTCTATCTTGATCTTGGTGATCTTCATCCCACAGGCCATGGTGCGATGCAATTGGTGCTGCAAGTGGAAGCCGATGTGATCACATCGGCAGACCCACGAATCGGATTTGTTCACCGCAGTGCTGAAAAACTTTTTGAAGCCCGCGATTATCGCCAACTCATGATGTTGGCGAACCGCCATGACTGGGTAAGCGCTTTTAGTTCAGAGTTGGCAATTGCACTTGTTCTTGAAGATGCGATGGGCATTTTGACACCAGAGCGCGCAACCTGGTCCCGAATGCTCTTGGCTGAAATGAATCGCCTAACGGCTGGATTAATTATGCTGGGCGCTTCGTCTTCGAACTTCGTTCACCTGCTTCAACACCGAGAAATACTCCTAGATCTCCTAGAACAACTCACGGGATCCCGGATTCATCCAATGTTTAATCGCATTGGTGGGATCGCAACACCATGCACGACTGATTGGCTCACTTCACTATCAAACACCGTACGCAAACTCCAGGATTTGCTTGCGGGCTTACCTCAAGAAGTGGCTGATCACTTCGCTGAATTCGCTGGGGTCGGATGCATTTCAACTGATCAGGTACAAACCTTTGGACTTTCAGGATCCTTGGCGTGGGCGAGCAATGTCTCAAATGACCTACGCATCACCGCTCCATATTTAGCTTATGAACACGTTCAGGAGTATCTACCTACCGCACACGGTGACGGAGATATTCCTGCACGTTTTACCCTGATTGCTGAACACATTCTCGCGAGCCTATTGATCATGTCTCATGCAATTGCATGGCTTAACAATGCCGGTGATGGGCCTATTTCAGTGCAATTACCTAAGGTTGTACGCGCTCCTGAGCTCACAACCTATGGCTCAATTGAAGGCCCACTCGGCACTATTGGCGTACTACTCGACAGCATTGGCGAGAAGACTCCATGGCGACTGAAATTACGCACTCCTGCCTTCGCAACAATTCAAAGTTTCAACAGCACTCTCACGGGAGTGCCAATCTCGACCTTGGTGCCAATGATGCAATCGTGCACATTTATGGTCGGCGACGCCGACCGTTAATTACGAACGCTCGCGAATGTAGGTAGCGAATCGAGCACGGAGCAAAGCTTCAGTGGTGTCATCAAGCTCGGTCTCACCGAACATTTCACGAACAGCCCGAACGGTGTCGATGAAGGTTCCACCGACGGCGCCCAAATCTCCACCTTCGCCTTCAATGGCATTCATGCTTGGCATGTGGCTAAACACATCGGTGAAGAAACCCAGATCAAGGTGCTTTTCAGCAACGTGAAAGGCCTTTGTGCGCAACTCTTCAAATGGAAGGTCTTCAAGGACTGGTTCAGTGCTCATGGACTGACCTTATCGATCGTGGACCCATCGGATTCACCCTCTCTGGGCAATCGACATAGGTGCTCAAGCCAGAGGGCCGCAGCCACGAGCAGCGCGGCTCCAAGGGTTGCACCTCCAGCCGCCAAGATTGTTGAACTTCCTGCAGGAGTCGCGATGTCTGGCAAGGTTCCAAGCCCCAACCCAAGATAAAACCCTGTGACCAATGCACCAGTTCTGGAGGCCGCCATGGCCAGCGCTGCTGTGCGCGCAGCTACAACCGGTGCCAACGGAATTGTTCCAGGGGTGCGACGAAGCCTCGGCTTAGCCAAATAGGCCCAGATGCCCAAGGCAAGAGCTAATAGCCAGAGGGTTACCGCTGCCAAATATGGCACTGGAACGGCTCGGCCCGCCTGACCATTCACGATTGACGCAAGCCCAAACCCGAGAACTGCACCGACAAGGGCAAAGACAAGTAACAACCGCATGCGCGTAGGGGTCACGTGTTGTCCACTAAATCAAGCCGTGGCTCCAACATGCGCACACCAGCAACATCCACTTCGCGCACGTATTCAACAACGGCTTTACCTCGGATGACAGCCGCAGGGTCGACGGTCAGCCAAGGCAGTAACACGAAACCGCGCTCATGCGCGCGCGGGTGCGGGATGGTTAACCGTTCGTCGTTGGATACAAACCCATCAATATCGATGATGTCAATGTCTAATGTGCGCGGACCCCAACGGACTTCGCGGGTTCGATGCCATTCGGCTTCAATTGCATTCGCTCGAGCTAAGAGTTCATAAGGTTCAAGGGACGTGTCGACGAGAACGATTGCATTGACATATACAGGCTGGTCTGGGCCACCAACTGGATCAGTTTCGAATACTGGAGACGCATCGAGTACTGCTATGCCCGGAGTTTGCGCTAACGCAACAACCGCCCCACGCAATGCTGCTTTCGCATCACCGAGATTAGCTCCCAACGCAAGGACTGCCGCGGTCATGGACGAATGATCTTGACTGCAACGTTTGTAAACGGCACGGGAATTGGGGCCTGAGGTTTGTGCACAATAACTTCAACGCCTTCAACACCTACAAAAGCCAGTACGTCTTCCGAAATTCTCTCGGCCAGACTTTCGATCAGATTCATGGGTGGACCAACGATTCGGTCGTACACGGCTTGCGAAATTGCACCGTAATCAACCGTGTCAACTAAATCATCACTGGTGCCTGCGTCACTTGATTGCAAATGAACAACGAGATCCACAGAAAATTCTTGACCATCGCGGCGCTCATGATCAAAGACTCCGTGATAACCGGTTCCCTTTATTCCGAACACCAAGATTTGATTTGCAGTCATCCTCGCCCCAATCGCCAAGCAGTGCCCACTCGAACTGCATCCACGCTTCCAACTACATCATGTACTCGAACTGCCCAGACCCCCGCCGCGGCGGCAAGCGCTGAGATCGCATCCGTAGCAATATCTCGCTTATCCACTGACCTCGCTAATCCTTCGCCATCTTGCAGGAGTGCTCCGATAAATCGTTTCCGTGAAGCACCAATAAGTATCGGCAAACCCAAGGCATCAAATGCCGCGAGATTATTGAGAATCGCCCAGTTATGGTCGGAATCTTTTGCAAAACCAAGACCTGGATCGATCACAATTGATTCGCGAGCAATACCTGCACCAACCGCCACTTCAACACGATTGCGAAGCTCTGCGACCACATCGGCTACTACGTCAACATAAGTAGTGAGCGCACTCATCTCAGTGCTATGTCCGCGCCAATGCATGATCACATAAGGAACATTGAGTGCTGCTACTTCGCTCACCATTTCCGGATCTGCTAATCCACCACTGACATCGTTCACCATGAATGCCCCAGCTTTTACAGCAGCTACAGCTGTACTCGCATGCATCGTGTCAATACTTGTTGCCACGCCAGCTGCAGATAGTCCGGCTATTACTTCAAGTACACGATGTTGCTCCTCCAAGGCGGAAACACGAGAGGCTCCTGGACGGGTTGATTCGCCACCTACATCGATAAACGATGCACCTTGATCACGCAACAGAATTCCATGCGCAACAGCTGAACCGACGTCAGCGAACTTGCCACCATCAGAAAAGGAATCTGGAGTGACATTCAAAACACCAACGACTAAGGAATGCTCGACACCATTGAGAAAGGCTGGCAGCCCTGCTGGGTGTCGAATGTTCATCGGCCTTGAATGAGTGACATGGCTTCGGCTCGCGTTGCGGGCTCCAGCAACGAACCGCGCACTGCACTGGTGAGTGTCTTTGAACCAGGTTTGCGGATGCCACGCATCGACATACACAAGTGCTCTGCTTCGACTACGACAATCGCGCCACGTGGTTCGAGAATGCGCACCAACGCATCAGCAATCTGCGAAGTCAGGCGCTCTTGCACCTGTGGTCGCCGAGCATAGAGATCAACCAAACGCGCCAACTTCGATAATCCCGTGATCCGGCCGTTTGGTCCAGGGATGTAACCGATGTGCGCACGCCCATGAAACGGCACAAGGTGATGCTCGCAGGTGCTGTACATCTCGATGTCGCGAACGATAATCATCTCTTCGTGACCAAGGTCAAACGTCGTGGTCAAAACATCTTCAGCTTGCATATGCAGACCTGCAAAGATTTCTTGGTACGAGCGAGCAACACGAGCTGGGGTGTCTTTCAATCCATCGCGATCGGGGTTTTCTCCTACTGCAATGAGCAAAGCGCGAATTGCTGATTCGACGCCAGCGGCATCGAAGTCACCAATGGCAGCATTGGGATCCACACTGACTGGGTCGATAGTCATTATGCCTCTTCTTCGGTGGTGGCTTCTTCAACGACGATTGCTTCTTCGGTAGTGACTAGTGCCGGTCGTGGATGATCTATAGGACCGCGCGAGTCTGGCTGTCGGCGAGCTGAGCCCGTCCATGCTGGTCGCGGCTCATTCAAATGCAACGCTTCAAAAACCGCTGCGATCTGTTCGCGATCAAGGGTTTCCTTTTCAAGAAGCTCGTGTACAAGAGCATCCAGGACATCACGATTGGCTACGAGAATGTCGTACGCCTCTTGATGCGCATGTTCGATGAAAGTGCGCACCTCTTCGTCAATGGCTCCAGCGACCTCTTCGGAATAATCGCGGGCGTGTCCAAGGTCGCGCCCCATGAACACCTCGCCCTGAGGTTGCCCGTATCGAATCGCTCCGAGCCGTTCGGTCATGCCGTATTGGGTGACCATTGCGCGAGCAAGAGCCGTTGCGCGCTCGATGTCGTTTGATGCACCAGTTGTTGGGTCATGGAAGATCAATTCTTCAGCCGCTCGCCCACCGAGCATGTAGGCCAACTGGTTTTGCATTTCACTTCGGGTAGTTGAGTACTTATCTGCTTCGGGCAACACCATCGTGTAACCCAAGGCGCGACCGCGAGGCATGATCGTGATCTTGTGTACTGGGTCATTACCTGGAAGTGCAGCAGCAACAAGCGCGTGCCCAGCCTCGTGATACGCAGTGATGCTCTTTTCATGATCATCCATCATGCGTGTGCGCTTTTGTGGCCCGGCCATCACACGATCGATGGCTTCATCCAGAGCTGCATCATCAAGGCGCTCGAAGCCAAGGCGCGCTGTTAACAATGCTGCTTCGTTGAGTACGTTTGCAAGATCAGCACCAGTGAAGCCTGGAGTCCGTCGTGCGACTGCCATGAGATCAACTTCATCAGCCATTGGCTTGCCTTTTGCGTGCACTTGCAAGATTGCAAAGCGACCAAGAAGGTCAGGTCGATCAACGGCAATCTGACGATCAAAGCGACCCGGACGAAGGAGTGCTGGATCCAAAATGTCAGGTCGGTTTGTTGCGGCTATCAAGATGACGCCGCCGGTGACATCAAAGCCATCCATTTCAACCAACATTTGGTTGAGTGTCTGCTCGCGCTCATCGTGACCGCCGCCCATACCTGCACCACGATGACGACCCACGGCATCAATTTCATCGATAAAGATAATTGCGGGTGCATTTGCTTTGGCTTGCTCGAAAAGATCTCGCACGCGACTAGCACCAACACCCACGAACATCTCAACGAAGTCAGATCCGGAAATCGAAAAGAATGGGACTCCAGCCTCGCCGGCAACAGCGCGGGCCAGCAACGTCTTACCTGTTCCCGGAGGACCATAGAGAAGAACACCCTTAGGAATCTTGGCTCCGACCGCGTGGAACTTTGAAGGATCAGCCAGGAAGTCTTTAATTTCCTCGAGCTCTTCTACGGCTTCATCAGCACCAGCAACATCCGCGAAGGTGGTTTGTGGCATGTCTTTATTCACGAGCTTGGCTTTGGATTTGCCAAAACTCATGACTTTGTTGCCACCACCTTGCATTTGTCCCATAAAGAAGAACAACAGGAACACAACGATCGCGATTGGCAGGAGCGAGAACAACAACGTGACGAGCAGATTTTCACTTGGAACCACAACGTTGTAACCGCCAGGCAACTGACCCGAATCGGCCTTGGCTTGCAAAAGTTCTTGGAGATTGACGCCCTGGCCAGTCACAAACGAGGTTCGGGCCTTTGATCCGTCCTTCATGGTCAATTCAAGGAGTTGATCACGGTCGGTGATCGTGGCCGTATCAACCTTGCCACCTTGGATATCTGAAACGGCCTGGCTGGTATCAACCTGCGTGGGCGCACCCACCCCAGAAAGGACACTGGAGCCAACTAATACGAAGGCAACGGCTAGGGCTACCCAAAAAATTGGTCCGCGAAAGATCCTTTTGAAGTCCACCGCCTGACGGTACTACGGCAGCAAGGGCCCCCAAGCCAGCGGACCGGGGCTTTCGCGCTCAGCGATCAAGCGCCATAGACGTGCGGGGCCAAGGTCCCCACGCAGCGCAAGTTTCGGTACTTCTGGTCGTAGTCCAATCCATAACCCACGACGAACTCGTTAGGGATGTCAAAGCCCACATATTTTGGATTGACCTCAACTTTGATGGCTTCAGGCTTGCGAAGGAGGGAGAAGACTTCAACAGAGGTTGCGCCTCGCGAACCTAGGTTTTTTATGAGCCACGAAAGGGTTAACCCAGAATCAAGGATGTCTTCGACGATGAGCACGTTGCGGCCCACGATGTCATTGTCGAGGTCCTTGAGAATGCGCACCACTCCACTTGACTTTGTGCCAGATCCGTATGAAGAGACCGCCATCCAGTCCATTTCTGTACTTCGAGTCAACGTGCGCGCAAGGTCAGCCATGATCATGACTGCGCCCTTAAGTACGCCAACGAGAAGGAGATCCTTACCCTCGTAGTCAGATTCAATTTGCGCACCAAGCTCACGGATGCGCGTTTGAATCTGTTCTTCACTCAACAGCACATGAGCGAGATCATCACCGAGGTGTTCAGGTAGCAAGGGGTTCTCCTGCGTTGGGGGTTGAGGCTGGCGCGGTAAGGGTCAGCCTTCCATATTCACGTCGCGCATTCACACGGGATGGCAAACTCACCGGACCTTGTCCGTGCCACTGGGAAATAAGTGCGTCGACTGCGTGTACGTGACTCATGGAAATCGCATCACTTGCCATACCCAGGTCTATGCACATCCGTCGAATCACCCGGGTACGAATGGCTCGAGGTAGTTGGAGCAACTCCTCCGCGTCAGCACTCATGGAGGACTCTTCGAAAGTCACACTCGCATCGAATGCAAGTGCCGCCCATGCATCCAAGGCATCCGCATCGTCGCTGGCTAACTCAGCTGAACGGGCCAATCCATTCGTGAATCCAGAGCCAAGAGCTTCGTTCAGTAGATCCATCGCTTGTCGTACTCGCACTCGACTGAATCGTGGATCTTGATTATGTGGGTCTTGCCACGGCTCCACTCCAATGACATCGCACACATCTTTGGCACTCGCGTGCACGACTTCCCGCGGGGTTTGCAGCAGCGGACGAACAAGCAAGCCGTTTCGAGACTGCATCGCAGCAATTGTGCGAGTTCCAGATCCGCGGGCTAACCGCAGCAGAACAGTTTCGGCTTGATCTTCCAACGTATGGCCTAACACGATGCTGTTCGCGTGAAACTTGACCGCCATAGCTTCAAGAACGTCATAACGCGCTTGCCGAGCAGCGGCTTCAGGCCCCCCATCACCCTCAACAGTGACTTGTGCAACCACGGCTTGTTCTATTCCAAAAGCAACACAGGCATCGGCAGCTTTTTGCGCAATAACTCCCGATCCTTGCTGGAGTTGGTGATCGACAATGACAGCGATCACCAACAGGTCTAACTGCTTGCCAACAAATGAAGTTGCAGCAGCAAGTGCTAAAGAATCAGGTCCGCCAGAACACGCAACAATGATTGTGTCGCCTGGTTGACACTCAATAAGGGCAGATTGAACTGCGGCGCGCACTGCCAAGGTTTCTGAAGTTGCCCAATGTCGTGCCGGCGTCAGTTCAGTCATTGCTACTCGCATCCACACAAGCGTAATTTTGCAGCGAATTGATCAACCGCGATGCGTGCTTTGGCAATAGATGAGATTTCATTTGCAAGGATCGCGAATACGAGCACGCGACCAGAAATATCGGGAACTATCCCTGCTAGAGCAACATCAGAACTCAATGTTCCAGTTTTTGCGCGAACAAATCCTGCAGCGATTTTTTGTGGGCCCGTTAAGAATCTGTCAGACAGGGTTCCTGTGAATCCAGCAACGGCCAAGGCCGGCGCAATGCCATCAAATGATCCGTTTGCGGCCAGCACCAAGATCTTTCCGATCGATTGCGCTGCAATTCGGTCCTTGCGCGAAAGTCCACTACCGTCGAATAGCTTCATACCTTGAATAGGGATACCCAATTCACTGGCTGCATTTTTCATTGCTGCTGCCCCAGTTGCGAAAGTCCCTGTTCCTGATTGTGCCACTCCAGAAAGATGCGCAAGAGATTCAGCTAAGTCGTTATCGGAATCAGTGAGCATATGGTTGACCAACTGTTGAACCGGAATCGATTCAACCTTTGCAATTTGTGTGGCACTAGTAGGTGCTTTTACCTTTGCGCCAATTGTGACCTTGACGCCGTTTTTGCGCAGAGCCTTCGCAAACAACTGCATCGCATATTTTGCTGGATCAGCCACTCGACTGTTGCCACGAGGATTCGACCGGCCTTGATCAACCATCAACGCTTGAACAGGTGCAGCAACACCAGCCGCGGGAAATGACTTCTTCCATCCGGCAGCCAATGTGCGCCCACTAAACAGTGAGGTGTCGTAATTCAAGGTCACTGGAGTTGACTGCACTTGATTGGCTACTTGGGTTGCCAATGTTGCAAGAGATGCGCCAGGCCCAGAGCTAGCGAGCATTGCATCGCCGCCACCGATCAATGTAAGTGTGGATCCATCGACAACTACTCGTGTGGCAATCCGACGGGAAGGTGATAACACTTTGAGAGCTGTTACTGCAGTCAATAACTTCAAGGTTGAGGCGGGTAGCAATGGTGAAACACCATTTGATTCATAGAGCGTGGTACCCGTTGCCGGGTCACCTACCCACGCGCCAAAGGTTCCCAGCGCAGGTCGCTTCAAGACCGCACGTAATGCCGAAGTAAGCCCTGCTGTCGTCGGAATTGGTGCCGCGCTTTGTGCAACAGGAATTGGATTGAGAACTGATGTGGAGTTTTCCCCTGCAAATGCAAGCGATTGCGTGACGGGTGATGCACACCACAGAAGCAAAAACCCTAGAAATAGCGCTGTTTTTCGCTCGTGTGTCACCTGTCACCTCCTTTGCGTGCAGTCATCACTACTTATATAGGGAAGACTAGGCGACTATGAACCCCTTGGTATTCGACGTCACGATTGAAATTCCCGCAGGTAGCCGAAATAAGTATGAGGTAGACCACGAAACCGGCCGGATCCGCTTGGACCGCATGCTCTTCACCTCAACCCGTTATCCACATGACTACGGCTTCATCGATGACACCTTGGGACAAGATGGCGATCCACTTGACGCACTCGTGATGACCCAAGAGCCAACGTATCCAGGCGTGGTTATTCGCTGCCGTGCAATTGGCATGTTCCGCATGACTGACGAAGCTGGTGGCGACGACAAGGTGCTGTGTGTACCTGCTGGCGATCCTCGCCTTGAGCACCTTCGCGATATTCACCATGTCTCAGAATTCGATCGTCTTGAAATTCAGCACTTCTTCGAGGTCTACAAGGATCTTGAGCCAGGTAAGAGTGTTGAAGGCGCAAACTGGGAAGGTCGCACTGAAGCAGAAGCTGAGATCATCGCTTCACAGAAGCGCTTCGTGCCAGGAAGCCACAAGCACTAGTTGCATAAGCAATAAGAACGAGCCCCAGTCGATGGCTGGGGCTCGTTCTTATATGACTTGAGGTTGTATTACTCGTTCGACCCAGCATTTGCTGCCGTGGTTACTTGCAACGGAGCGAATGTTTTAATGCGAATTGGCTCTGGAAGTGGTGTCACACCAAAGGCTTCTAGCGACCCTTGACCAGCCAGGCGCACGAGGTATTGGGCGAATGACAAAGGCAGTGGATCGGATTTGTCATTACACACCAAGAGATGAGCGACGCCCATCACTGGCCAGCCAATCAGTTCTTGTCCTTCACTTAACACGATCTTGGATGCGGCAATATCGAATTGACCTTCAACAGGCACGCCGCCAAGCCCTGGACCATAGATCA
>WLOE01000026.1 GCA_009699465.1 Actinomycetota bacterium
CCGAAACGGTTCACGTACATCAAAGCGAAACATTGATGTTGCCCATACAAACCCAAGAGCCGGTTGTGGCACAAAAGTCTGTGGCAAAGAAACCAGTGAAAACAAAGGGTCGTCGTGCGAGTATCCCTACCTGGGATGAAATTCTCTTTGGTACCAGCAAGAATGAAGACTCCTAGACCTTAGGTTTGCTCCACCAAACATGGGATTTCCCACTCATCGTTACTGATTGATCCGTGTTGCCCCATCAGTGATGACACTCGCTTATCAATGAGTGAGGTCAGCGCGACATTGGCATTGGCCAAGACCACTACATCACCAATGCGGTCAACGAGATCATCGACGACTTCACCTAACAGCCCACTCGCGAGTAATTCATCGCGTTGCATCACTCGGGCGTAGTCGCCAAGTGCCTGCGCCCAGCGATGTGCCACGGCATTGGACTGACCGTCTTGGCAATACACGTGTCGTGCACGCGGTTCTCCTGCGACAATGCGCACCCCAGCGATGAGTTCAGGTGAGGAATCGATTGCGATTCGAGTATCGCAATTCACCATCCCATGATCAGCCGTAACAATGAGACGTGCGTGCGCGGGAAGTGCATTACGTAAGCCATCAACTAATGCATCAACGCGAACCAGGGCCGCAAGCCACTGTGCGCTACCAACGCCAAACTCATGTCCAACTCGATCAAGTTCAGCCCAATACACGTACGTGAACGAAGCGGATCCAGCTGTAGCCACCAACACTGCTGCAAGCCGTTCTTTGACATCTTCAGCCGCGCTATAGGCACCGCCGCGAAGAACCGCTCGAGTCAGACCGCTCATCCGGTAGGCCTCTGGTGCCACCGTGCTCACCGAGATCCCCGCTGCTTGCATCTGCTCGAACATGGTCGCATCGGGTTGGACTGCTACTGCTGGCATGTCCGCACTCCAGTGCAATGGAACAAGGACCCCTTCGAATTCAGGAACCCAAAACGAGGCCCCGACAAGTCCATGAGTTCCTGGCATCGCACCGGTGCCAAATGAGCCTAGGGCGACCGGGGTTGTTGATGGGATCACTGTTGCAGCCGCGGGCCCGGTCAACGATGCCAACACTGGTGCATGGGTCGCGTATTGGGCCAATTGCCGCGAACCCAACCCATCAATGAGTGCACACACCACGTGCTGCGGCTGGCCTAGCCCAATGTGATCAGTGAAACCTCGCAACCCAAGAGCTGCAGCCGCCGATGGCACCACGTCAGCAATGCTGAGCGCTGCTGGTGCTCGAGGTAATGGAGAGTGCATCAACGCAAACGAGATGCTGTGGCCTGTGACAACGAGGCTGCGAACGCCAATGCCTGCTGAACGACCTCAGCACCATCGGCAACCTGTGAAACCCGAACGGACAAATCATCGTTACTCGTGGTTCCGGTGTAGCCGTGATCTGCGTCGCATGCCGGATCGCCGCACGATGCAGGTTCAAGTTCAATACGAGACACTGCCCCCCAACCGATCGTCAACAATACTTCTGCAGCATTTCCACCAGGCTTATGTGTGGCTGGATCGGTTACCACGCGCGTTACGACAACAGAATCAACCCGTTCTAAGCGCACTGCCTCAGTCGATGCAGTAGCAAAGGAAACCGGATGGTGTTCGTCTGCTGGATGCTCATCTGTGTGACCGACAATAAGTCGAGTCGCGGTGAGCGCTAACACAGTGACATGACGTCGTAGTTCATCATGATCGAAAGTCGCCTCGTGGTGGACTAAGTACGCCTGCAGGCCTTCGCCACCTAGGGCTGTTTCCAGCGCATCGGCTACGAGATCAGGGTAATAACCACTTCGCTGAATATCGCCACGAAGGGCTAGGTCAAGATCGGACACTTGATCATCCTGCCATGCGACGAACGCGCGGGTCGAATATCGACGGATTGGGGTTCAAAGTAATGGAAATGGAAGCGGTTCGTTGATCTCCAAGGAATCGCAAATCAGCCACACTCACCAACGCGATTTCCGGGGCCCACTCGGTCAACCAGCTCAAACGATGCAAAATCTGCGCGTACTCCATCGCAAGTACAGCTCCGCCCACAAGCGCAAAGGCCCTTACTTCCTGCACTGCGTCGATTGCATGTGCTGGATGCATTGGTGCAAGTCGGTACACCACGTCATCGAGAACCGCAGCCATCGGGTCGGCTACCCCGACGCCGCACACCGGGCCAAACTGCGGATCTACCACTAACGTCAGCGTGCAGCCTCGACCAATGAGTGCTGATGCAGGAATCTCATTGAGGCAGATTCCAGCAGCATCCAGGAGTTCCCGAGCATCTCGGTCAGTGAGATGCGTATCCCCCGACTTAAGGGTCGTGGTGATGATGCGGTCAATGGTTTCTTGATCCACGTCGTCTGGGGGTTCAGGATCTTGCGCTTGTGTAGATCGCCAATGGTCGAAATTTTGTAACCGTGCCAGTGCAATCATCGCGTCTTCAACATCCAGGAATGTCGGGATGCCATCAATAACTTGAAAACCGTCAACTGATCCCTGCATCACAGCGATGACAGGCTTGGATGCTGCGTGACCTTCTTCCAGCAACATCAATCGAATCGCATCGTCAGGACTTCCATGTGTGCCCGGGACATGGATAAGCAACAAAGCACCGACCACATCTTCAGTCAGCACTCGACGTACTGATTCGCGATACACATCTGGATCATTCGCTGTTGGAATGACGATAGGTCCAGCCGAAATTTCACACCCGGCACGATGTGCTGCGTTTCCTGCCAACACCATCAACGCTTCACTATTGCCGACTACACCAATGCCAGCATCCATTGGCAAGGGCTGACTATCGATGACTCCCGCAAGATTTAACATTTCTTCTATTGAGTCCAACACGATTGGACCTGCACCCTGCAAAATGCTTTCGACAGCGTGCTCACTGAGGAACGTGCGTTCGGCGCGGTGCCCAGAAGGTAAGTTCGTTCCCGATCCCCCAACCCGAACCATCAACACAGGCTTACGCGAGGCAATTCTTCGAACCAACCGAACGAATTTTCGGGGATTTCCAAAACTTTCTAGGTATAACAGGATGGCTTTTGTTCGTGGATCAGACTCCCAGTACTGCAAGAAATCATTACCGGAAATATCTGCTCGGTTACCAGCTGAGACAAAAGCGCTGACGCCTAAACCGCGTCGTGCTAATCGGCCCAGAATGGTTCCCCCTAAAGCGCCGGACTGTGAGAAAAAGCCTAGGCTGCCAGAAGTTGGCATATTTCTCGCTAAGGAAACATTGAGATTGACCGCAGGATCGGTGTTGATAAGTCCCAACGCATTTGGACCAACAAGACGGATGCCACGTGCGCGACAAAACGCCAAAAGTTCAGCCTGCTTTTGCGCACCCGCTTGACCGGCGTCACCAAATCCACGACTGAGCACGATGAGTCCAGAGATTCCAGCATCAGCAGCATCGATAACAACATCCATCACCTGATCTGCTGGCACTGCCACTACCGCAAGGTCAACAATGCCTTGACCTTGCAATGTGCGAACACACTGAATTCCCGCAACTACTGTCTCAGAGAGATGGACGGCAATAATGCGTCCGCCGAACCCACCATGTTGCAAATTCTCAACAACTTGGCGCCCAACATTGGTTGCGCTTCGTGAGGCACCGATGACGGCAACAGTAGATGGGGTCATCAGTAAATTCACACTACGAGCTTCAGCTCGATGTTCGCGTGCAATAGACACAGCGCGGCTTTGTTCGGTTGAGGCAATGGCGAAACTGATAGCCAATACGTCGTCTTCGAAGCGTTGAGTAACGCTGTAACCAGCCTCTTTGAATGTATTGATCATCCGCCGGTTACTTGGCAGCACTTCTGCAATAAACCGCGTGATGCCTCGATCGCGTGCCGCTGCTGCGAGGTGTTCAAGGAATACTGAACCAAGCCCACGCCCTTGATAATCGTCGCGGATATTGAAGGCAATTTCGGCATCCTGATCATTGACGCGGTCATAGCGACCTACCCCCACGATCTCTTCATTTACCAGTGCCACGAACGCAACTCGGTCCGAATAATCCACCTCGGAGAAATGTGCGAGTTCCCGCGCAGAGAGTTCAGGTTTAGAGGTAAAGAATCGCAGATATATCGTTTCAGCCGAAAGTTGCTGATGGAAGTCCTGCAGCAATGGTGCATCGCTGGGAATAATTGGGCGCAGATGCACGGGCCGGCCATTGGACAGAACGACGTCTGCCTCCCATTCGATGGGATACCCCACACTGGCCATACAACCATTGTGAACCCCCGGGTTATCGGCACCTTCAGTGCACCTCACACCCGACTCGCCGCCTGGGCAGCGCCCCTTGTCCTTCTGCACCCGATAGCGTCGGGCGTCAGCTTCGAAAGGGCAATTCCATGGCTCGTCGTACGTCTCGCACCACCCCACCCCCAGGGGATGGTCGCATCATCGACGTCGATGTTTCTTCCGAGATGCAAGCTTCATTCTTGGAATACGCCTATTCGGTCATTTATTCGCGTGCCCTACCCGATGCCCGCGATGGCCTTAAGCCAGTGCAACGTCGGATTTTGTTCCAAATGGGCCAGATGGGTTTGCGCCCTGATCGTGGCCACGTCAAAAGTGCCCGTGTGGTCGGCGAGGTCATGGGTCGGCTGCACCCACATGGCGACTCAGCAATTTATGACGCTCTGGTGCGCATGGCTCAGCCGTTTTCGCTCCGCTTGCCGATGATTGATGGCCACGGAAACTTCGGTTCACCCGATGACGGTCCAGCCGCGATGCGCTACACCGAAGCACGCTTGGCAACAGCCGCCATGGCAATGACCGCCACGATCGATGAAGAAACTGTTGACTTCATTCAAAACTACGACGGTCGTGAAACCGAACCTGTAGTTTTGCCAGCAGCCCTTCCAAACCTGCTCGTCAATGGCGCCTCAGGTATTGCTGTGGGTATGGCCACCAACTTGGTGCCGCATAACTTGGCTGAAGTTATCGGAGCAGCCCGCTACCTCCTTGATCACCCTGCAGCATCCCTGGATGAAATCATGCGCTTCATACCTGGCCCAGATCTCCCTGGCGGTGGCGTGATCATTGGCCTTGACGGTATTCGCGAGGCTTACGCAACTGGTCGAGGCAGTTTTAAGGTTCGGGCTCGCACCCGAGTAGAGCAGGTCAGTCCGCGCCGTCAGGGCATCGTTGTCACTGAACTTCCTTTAAACATTGGCCCAGAGCGCGTCATTGAGCGAATGAAGGATCTCGTTCAATCAAAGAAGCTCCAGGGCATTGCTGATGTTGCTGATCTCACTGATGGCGATTCTGGGCTCAACCTCGTCATTGAAATTAAGAATGGTTTCAATCCGGAAGCCGTACTAGAACAACTCTTCAAACTCACACCTATGGAAGACCAAGTCAGCGTGAATGCCGTTGCCTTGGTCGATGGCCAACCACGCACTTTGGGCATCCTTGAACTGTTACAGGTGTTCCTTGATCACCGTGTGGACGTTATTCGAAGACGCAGCACGTATCGTCGCCGTAAGGCACAGGATCGTTTGCACCTTGTTGAAGGCCTGCTGGTCGCAATCGTCGATATTGACGAAGTCATTCAACTCATCCGTGAATCAGATGATGCTTCCGCGGCGCGTGACCGCTTGATGCAAGTTTTCGATTTAAGCCTTGAACAAACACATTATATCTTGGATATGCCGCTTCGCCGTTTGACCAAGTTTTCGCGCATTGAATTGGAAACTGAAGCAGAAGAACTACGCGCAACAATTGCCGAGCTCACTCGAATTCTTGACAACGAAAAAGTATTGCGCTCAATTGTGTCAGATGAGCTGCAAGCTGTTTCTCATGAGCACGCAACTCCTCGTCGCACTTTGCTCATGGAATCTGCTTCAGTTCCAGTCATGGCCGCGGTGCCTCTTGAGGTTGATGATGAACCATGTGTTGTGCTGCTTTCCAGTACTGGTTTGCTGGCTCGCACTGCTCCCATAGCGCCTTCAGATATTGATCCGGTCCAGCGCGCTCAACATGATGTGATTATCAGCGGCTGCGCGGCAACGACTCGTGGAGATATTGGTGTGGTGACAAGTGCCGGTCGAGTCTTACGACTGAGTGTTCTTGACCTGCCCAATATGCCGCCGGTACATGGCACTCCAGCGTTGAGTGCAGGTGCACCCGTCAGTGCGTTCCTTGACCTCCCAAGTGGTGAACAAGCACTTGCACTTACTCCGTTGGACGAAACTGGTGGCCTCCTGTTGGTAACCGCTCAAGGAAAGGTTAAGCGTGTGGTCGCTGACACAGTTGCCAAACCTTCATGGGAAGTTATTCGACTTGATGAAGGCGACACTGTTATTGGCGCCACCCGCCTGGATGATGCAGCTGCGGAACTTCATGATGTTGCCATCGTGACCAGCGATGCCCAGGTACTTCGTTTCCCTGCCACAGCCGTACGACCAACAGGGCGCGCAGCTGGCGGCATGGCAGGCATCAAACTCTCACCAGGAGCAAGCGTTATCGGCGGTTTTAGTGTTGAGCGCGGGCGACAAGCCGTGGTCGTCACAATTGCAGGCACATCTGCTGCCCTTCCAGGCACTGATGCTGGCACCATAAAGGTCAGCGACTTTGATGAAATCCCGACGAAGGGCCGTGGCACTGGTGGAGTACGCAGCCATAAATTCCGATCCTCTGAGGATTCGCTTATTTTGGGTTGGATCGGGCTTGGTCCTGCGCGCGCAGCCAGTGCATCTGGTGTGGCAGTGGACCTTCCACAAGAGTTAACCAAGCGAGATGCCACCGGAACCCCGGGGACCTTGCCTATTGCAGCCGTGGGAGGCCAGCTGTGACGCTTGCCTGTTCGGTGCAATCACTCCTAGCCGATGAACCATTAGCTGGCACCGCTCCGGTCGTGAGTTGCTACATCATCATCGAGCAACCTGGACCCTGGGGCCGCGAGGCGCTTCTTGATAGTCACTTACCAAGGGATCTTGGTGAGCAGCTACTCGCACTGACGGTGGGTACCCAAGTCAAAGTAGTTCTTGCTCGCCATCCCGACCGGTTAGAACGCGATTCACACAGTGGACACAATGTTTGGATTGCGCATACTGCGCCGGGCCATCGCGGTATGCGTCATGGCATCGTCGATGATCTGACCACGCTGCTGGATTGGGACTACAGCGCAATTGCCGACGGCAACTTGCCGCCGGTTGGTCATATCCAGCGCCGATCATTGACCTTTGTGTGTACGCATGGTTCCCGCGACGCATGTTGTGCAGTGATTGGACGTTCGGTCTTTGACGAACTGCTTGCGTCACTGCCTGCGCAAGACCGTGCATTGGTATGGGAGATCAGTCACCTGGGCGGCCATCGCTTTGCCCCGACCACACTTTCATTGCCCAGCGGTTCAGTTCATGGACGGTTGGATGCCACAGACACCATTGCCATGAGAGCTGCTGCAGTTAATGGACAGGTCTTCCTCAAGGGCTTTCGTGGCCGAGGCTGCGTTCCGGCGCCTTTGCAAGTTGCTTGTATTGCAGTGCGCACTGAATTTCATGTGATTGATGCTGAAGACCTCGACGTATTACGTGTGGTGAATGGGCGCGCAGTGCCAGCACCAACCAGCATTGTGTTTCTCGATGATCAGATGGAAACCGAAGTGCGCCATGCAGATGGACGTTGCTGGAGAGTGAAGGTTCAACGCGAGCAATTACCTGGCCTTCGCGCAGAATCCTGTGACAAGACTGCCGAATCAGTCTTCGCGTGGACCGTGGTTGAGGTTACACAAACGCCAAATTGGCATCGCTAAGGCGCAAGGCTGGCGATTTCCACAAGCGTTGCTTCATCGCTAATGGTCATGCGCTCAATCCCAAACTGAGCGCCCAGATCTCGTTCGGCTTTATCGATTGCGCGCCAGCCTTGAATTGAGACCACTTCAAGTCCACGTTCTGCGATGAGCGCATCAATAGCACCGGCACCATGAGGAAGTAACCCAGCTTGTGCGTCAGCCAACAGGCTTTCAACTGTGGCAACAGCATCCTTTTTATTCGTTCCGATGATTCCGGAAGGCCCGCGCTTAATCCAGCCCGCAGCGTATAAGCCAGGTTCTATGCGACCGTCGTTGTGCACTACCGTTCCGGTTTCATCATTAAAAGCAACACCGGGCAAACCCGTTCCGCGATAACCAATGCTGCGGACCAGAAATTCAATTGGCAGGTCCAACATTTCACCAGTGCTCGCTAAAGCGCCTGTTGCCGTGAACTCCGTGCGTTCCACTTGCACCACTGAAATCTGATCGGTACCGGTAACTGCAACAGGGCGAGTTAAGAAATGCAGGTGCAGGGTTGGGCCATCTACCTGTGGTCGCTCAAGCCAGCTGCGCACCACATCAGCATTGCGCAATGGCACCTTTTGATCACTATCCCAAGGTCCAGTTCCGGTCAGACCGACTGGATCAACCCGCACCTGACACGCTTCCAGCTCACCTAGCTCACGCAGTTCCTTGGTTGTCCAGGTGGCTTGAGCAGGACCGCGACGACCCAAAATATGGATATCGGAGAGATTCATGCTCGCCAACGTGTTGCGCACATGCTCAGGAATATCCGTGGCATTCAATTCAGCAGGAGTCTTCGCCAAGAAGCGGGCCACATCCACCGCAACATTGCCAAGACCGACAACCGCTACATGTTCAACCGTGGGGAGATAGTTTTCGAAAAATTCACGGTCGGCATTGGGATGACCGCAGTACCAAGCAACAAAGTCCGTGGCGCCTACACACCCTCGCAAATGCTCACCTGGAATACCTAACGCACGATCCGCAGAAGCGCCATACGTCAGCACAACTGCGTCGTACTGGGAACGGAGTTCGTCAACGGAAATATCTTCACCGATAGTCACGTTGCCAATGAATCGAATACCTGGTTGATCCCAGATTCGATCCAAGTTGTCTCGCACTGAGCGGATACTGAAATGATCAGGAGCGACGCCATAGCGCACGAGCCCGAACGGGATAGGTAGTCGGTCATAGACATCCACGGTTGCCTTGCCCTCGAGCATCAGTTCGGCAGCCGTATACATGCCAGAAGGTCCTGAGCCCACAACAGCAATCCGAAGCGGTGTAGCCATCGATCTGTCTCCCTTGTGTTCCATTGGGATAAACGTAGTGAATGTGGCGGCGTTTACCGTTGACGGGGGCGGTGCGATAACGTGCGAAACTTCACACGAACGCAGGAGCTCACATGCCTTTTATCCAAATGACCATGCTTGCTGGCCGCTCAGTAGAAACCAAGCGCGAACTCATCAGCAAACTCAATGCCGCGGCAGCTGAGGTGCTTGGTGGAGACCCCGGGCGTATCCGTATCGCACTCGTAGAGGTCAGTGGCGATGACTGGGGTATCGGCGGTGAAACCTTCAATGACATCCAGGCCAAAGGTTAAGCAGAAACTGGCGTAATTCTTCCGGTGTGTACGTCGTAAATTGCTCCACCCACCACCAGATCCTTGGGCAAGGCCGGGTGCGAGCGAATTCGGACAACATCAGTAATCAACGCTTCTTCTTGGTTAGCAACGGTACGAAACTCAAAGCTACGAGTATTGATGCCAAATTCGGCTTCAATTTTGGTGTGAATTTCTGATTCAGTTGCGCTTGCCATTCGGCAATCGGTGTGCGGCATCACAAGCACCCGATTCACACCTAAAAGATAGGAAGCCAAGATAAGGGTGCGCAGGACGTCATCAGTCACTCGCGCTCCCGCATTACGAATAATCTTGACATCGCCTGCCTGCATTCCCAAAAGATGCAGTGGTGCAATCCGGGAATCCATACACGTGACCACCGCTAGTCCTTTGGCCGCCCGCCCAGTTAATCCAGAATCAGCAAATGTCTGAACGAATTCATGATTGCCTTCCAACACGTCACTAAAGGCTGCGGTGGGAAAAGCTGCAAGATTCTTGGCGTCGTAAATCGGCATGTCCACAACCTAATGGATTAGGCGTCAATCCGGTCACGATCAAGGGAGGCCGCACCATCAACGATGAATTCTTTACGAGGGGCTACATCGTTACCCATCAGTAGGTCGAAGACTTCGATGGCAGCAGCTGCGTCCTTCATCGTGATGCGTCGCAGGGTGCGGTGAGCTGGATCCATGGTTGTTTCACGTAACTGACTGGAGTCCATTTCACCCAAGCCCTTGTAGCGCTGAACCGGGTCTTTGACTTTCTTCCCCTTTTTCTCAGCATCGGCCAACACAGAGCGCATTTCCGCATCTGAATAGGTGTAAATCACGTCATTGGCTTTGCTACCAGCGTTAACAATTTCAAGTCGATGCAATGGCGGCACAGCAGCAAACACTCTGCCGGCTTCCAACATTGGGCGTAAATAGGAGTGGATAAGCGTCAGCAGGAGGCAGCGAATATGCGCGCCGTCAACATCGGCATCTGACATCAAAATAATCTTGCCGTAGCGTGCCTGGTCAATATCAAAACTACGACCTGATCCAGCACCAATCACCTGAATGATGGCAGCGCACTCGGTGTTCTTTAACATGTCAGAAAGCGAGGACTTCTGAACGTTAAGAATTTTCCCGCGAATTGGCAGTAAGGCTTGGAAATCAGAATTACGTGCTGTTTTCGCGGTGCCTAAGGCACTGTCACCTTCGACGATGAACAGTTCGGAGTGTTCAACTTGATCAGAGCGGCAGTCCACAAGCTTTGCTGGCAAAGCTGAGGATTCGAGGGCAGTTTTACGACGTTGGGTATCACGATGGGCTCGAGCTGAAATGCGGGCCCGCATCGCGTTCGCGGCTTTTTCCAGTACGGCTTTGGTTGCAGCCTTGTCTCCGCGAGGAGGTGTGGTGAACCACTTGGTGAGCTCTTTGGCCACAACGTTACCAACGATGCGAGTAGCCGCCGGCGTGCCAAGAATCTCCTTGGTTTGCCCCTCAAACTGAGGTTCAGCTAATCGGACAGCGACAACGGTGGTGAGACCTTCAAAGACATCGTCCTTGGTGATGTTGTCTTCGCCTGCACGCAAAATCTTTTGCGCGCGTAACTGATCATTGAACACTTTGGTCATAGCCCGTTCGAAACCGTTGACGTGTGTTCCACCCTTAGGTGTAGCAATGACGTTAACGAAGGAGCGCAGAGTGGATTCATAACCCGTGTCCCAGCGCATTGCGATATCAACGACAAGTTCGCGCTCAACTTCTTGAGGCGACATGTGTCCTTTGTCATCGATCACGGGAACGGTTTCATGGAAGTGCCCTTGGCCAGTGAGGCGAACGATGGGTGATACCACTTCCCCACTGCTCAGCGATTCGACGTATTCCCCGATGCCACCCTTGTGTTGGAATTTTTCTTCGTAGATGTCAGCCGGGTCACGTAAGTCGTGTAACGCAATGGTCAGACCAGGAACCAAAAATGTGGATTGCATTGCCCGTTCACGCAATGCGGTGCGGTCGTACGTTGCATCTTTGGTGAAGATTTGTAGATCGGCCCACCAGCGCACTCGAGTTCCGGTGCGGGTACGTGGCGCCTTACCAAGAATCGTGAGCCCGGATTTCTTTGTGAATCCAGCATCTGGACCATGACCGTCAAAGACTCCGGTGACACCACGACGGAAGGAAACCCCATGCACTTTTGCCACGCGATCAACTTCAACATCGAGCCGGGAAGACAGGGCATTGACAACTGACGCACCAACGCCATGGAGTCCGCCAGAAGCCGCGTAGGACCCGCCGCCGAATTTACCGCCAGCATGCAGTTTGGTCATCACTACTTCGACGCCGCTGAGTTTTGTCTTTGGCTCGACGTCAACGGGAATACCGCGTCCATCATCTTTGACCTCAGCTGAGCCGTCTGGATGCAACGTGATGTCAATTGTGGTGCAATGACCTGCAAGGGCTTCGTCAACGGCATTATCGACAATTTCCCAGAGGCAGTGCATCAGGCCTCGGCCATCATTGGACCCGATGTACATACCTGGCCGCTTGCGAACGGCATCAAGACCTTCAAGTACCGAAAGGTCTTTTGCTGAGTAATTCGAGGTCACCGGTCGAACCTAGTTGGCTAACCCCACAATGCGATGGAACGGCGCGAATGAACCCTTGTTCACTTGTGAAAAATGATCACAATTTGGTTTCGCTTTAGGTGAAACCTGCCGGCGTGGCATCGCGGGAATAAGTTCGGGGTGTAAGACTGTTATCCACATTGCAAAGGCATCCTGCCGAGCTAAGAGTTGGAGGGTTTGACGTGAACGCCACGATGACTGCACCCGCACTCGCTGCAACCGATCGCTGCGATCGTTGTAATGCTCAGGCCTACGTTCGCGTAGTCCTCCCAGGCGGCTTGGATCTTTTATTTTGTAGCCATCACTGGAACAGCAATGAGGATGCTTTGCGGCCGCAAGCTGTTGAAGTGGTTGATGAAACTCACCGTCTGTTGACACCAATAACCTCCAGCCCTGAGTAACTCCACGTACATCAAAAGGCCCCGGATTTCTCCGGGGCCTTTTGCTTGTTTCACAGAATTAACCGCCGAGAAGTACCTTCCCGGAAGCGGTATCAATGTACTTCGCCCCACACGTTGGCTTTGGATCAGCAATGAGGTCGGTGCCTTTAGCAATCATGAACCAACCGCAGACAGCAGGATTTCCATTAGGCATGATTCCTGGACCCTTAAAGCTGATCTTTTCCGGAATCAAACCACTGCCGTCCCAAGACGTCACATTGCGTAGTCCGCTAATGAACGATGCTCGCGTTGGACATTTGCCCGCAACTTTCAAACCACTAATGAGCAAGTCGGCTCCAACATAGCCTTGAGGTGCTGCCGAAACATATGGATTCAAACCAACAGCCTTCATGGCATTGGTGAATGTACGTACAGCAGGACGAGGAACGCCAATAGGAACAGTGCCGTAATTCGTGCCAAGTGCACCGTCAAGAGACCCGTTAGCAGCCTTTAAGGATGCAGGATCTGAAAGACCAACAATACTGACACCCTTGAGGGTGACTCCTTGTTGCTTCAGCGCTTGCATGATTGAAATGCCACCATCAATGTAACCCACGATAACTGCGCCATCGGCTCCCGAGTTTTTGATGCGTAATGCTGTGGACGTTGCATCATGCGTACCTTGAGGCTCGTCTGCAATACGCAGAACTTGGGTTAATCCACCAACAAGTGGAATCAATCCGGCCGTAGCGTTGCCTGAAGCGGAGGCACCGGTGCTGACGTGGTTGATATTTGCAATCTTTGTCACACCCATTGCCTTCAATTTCTCAAGGGTGCCAGTACTTGCGATTGCAGGGTTTGAAGACACTGTTGCACCCGTGGTACCAAATGCATTGTTATCAGTGCCAAAAGCTGGGTTACTGAAACCTGTAACAGGGATGCCCTGATCTTTCAGCGTTGGATACATCGCCGTCTGGCTCGTTTGTGCTGTTAAACCAAACACGTTGTCTTGAGACAGAGCCTTTTGCACAGCCGAGATTTGATCGGAAGCAGCTGCCTTATCATCGTAAATATTCAGCACTAATTTGCGCCCGTTCACACCGCCTTTTGCGTTTTCCTGGTCAATGCGCAAACGTGCCGCTTCAGCTGAACCAATGTAGTTCGCTGCTGCAGGCCCTGTCTTGGGGCCAATCCAGCCGAGGTTCACCGTTGTCGGTGTCACACCTGGCGTTGTTGGACAGGAACTGTTGCTAGCAATTTTCGTTGGTTTTGGAGCTGGCTTCGGCGCTGCAGACGCACCATTGGACGCGAGAACGACCAACAGTGATGTGCTTGCTACGGTAGCCAGCACCACTGAGCGGCGGAGATGCAAAGATGAACGCATACATACCTCCTAAAAGAGAACGCACCTCGGGGTTTCGAGGTCCGCAGGGCAGGATTACTCCCATATGTGATGCAGGGCACAGTTAATCGACATTTCCGTTACCAATTCGTTATAAACAAAAAGGGACAAGCCTGAAATTGGCGACTTTCTGGATGCACAAAAAAAGTAGCCCCAGATCGCTCCGGGGCTACTGAAATCCTGCTCTCGAGGTTTAATCGAGGTAATCGCGTAATACCTGAGAGCGGGATGGGTGACGTAACTTCGACATCGTCTTACTCTCTATTTGGCGAATGCGTTCACGAGTGACCCCGTAGACCTTGCCAATCTCATCTAGGGTCTTTGGTTGACCATCGGTGAGACCAAAGCGCATGCGGACTACGCCTGCTTCCCTGTCGGACAGTGTGTCCAGAACTGATTCCAGCTGCTCTTGGAGCAATGTGAAGGAAACAGCATCTGAAGGCACGATGGCTTCAGAGTCTTCGATGAGATCACCGAACTCACTGTCGCCTTCTTCACCCAGTGGGGTGTGCAAGGAAATTGGCTCACGGCCGTACTTTTGAACTTCAACAACCTTTTCAGGGGTCATGTCGAGTTCTTTCGCGAGCTCTTCTGGGGTCGGTTCGCGTCCAAGATCCTGGAGCATCTGGCGCTGCACGCGTGCAAGCTTGTTAATGACTTCCACCATGTGCACCGGAATACGAATGGTGCGTGCCTGGTCGGCCATTGCGCGTGTGATCGCCTGACGAATCCACCAGGTTGCGTAGGTTGAGAACTTGTAACCCTTGGTGTAGTCGAACTTCTCAACTGCACGGATCAGACCAAGGTTGCCCTCTTGAATAAGGTCAAGGAACAACATGCCTCGACCGGTGTAACGCTTAGCCAGCGAGACCACGAGACGAAGGTTGGCTTCAAGAAGGTGATTCTTGGCCCGACGGCCATCTTCAGCAATCCAGCGCATATCGCCTTCAAGCTTTTTATCCATCTTCTTGGTTTCAGCAAGCTTTTCTTCAGCGAACAGGCCGGCTTCGATGCGCTTGGCTAGTTCAACTTCCATTTCTGCATTGAGCAATGGCACCTTGCCGATTTGCTTGAGGTAATCCTTGACAGGGTCAGCTGTGGCACCAGCCACAGTGACGGTCTGAACCGGCTCATCGGTGTCATCCACATGCGAGATAACAAAGCCCTTTTCTTCACCTTCGGCAGGCTTGTCGGTTTCCTTGTCGCCATCAATTTCATCTGCTACTTCTGCGATGTCTTCTGCGATCTCAGCTTCGAGCTCAACTTCGAGCTCTGCAACAACTTCCAGTGCCTCAGCATCAACATCTTCAGCGTTGACGTCAACCAAACCAGCTTCCGTAATGACAACTTCTGCAAGTTCTTCTTCATCAATGATTACTGCCTTGCTACCTTTTTTTGCAGGTGCGGCTTTCTTCGCCTCCGGTGCAACCTTCTTGGCAGCAGGCTTGGCAGCAGCTTTCACTGGCGCAGCCTTCTTCGCTACCGGTGCAACCTTCTTCGCAGCAGGCTTCGCAGCAGCTTTCACTGGCGCAGCCTTCTTCGCCACCGGTGCAGCCTTCTTCGCAGCAGGCTTCGCAGCAGCTTTTGCAACAGGCTTTGCGGCGGGCTTCGCGGCTGATTTCGCGGCGGGCTTGGCAGCAGCTTTCACTGGCGCAGCCTTCTTCGCTACTGGTGCAGCCTTCTTAACAGTTGTCTTTTTTGTTGCGGTCGCCATGTGAGTCTTTAGCGCCTTTCTTCAACCGAGGGCCACGACAAGAGCCCGTGTCAAGCCTTGAAGGACTTGTACGGGCCGTGGTGATGACGATTGTGCCATACCTTTACTCGCCCGGTGTCAGCACGGCCCGACCTTGACCCACCACGAGCCATCGCTGGGCTTCTTGGGTGATTTGTCCATCCACCGCATATGGTCCGGCACCGTTCACGGTGTAGGTCGCGGTCCAGACGGTGGTGAGCGTGACACGGAATCTTCCCCCGCGCCGATAGGTATGTGCCACCTGAGTTTCTGGGAAGCGACTTCCCGCAATCTGCGTATCCAGGGAACCGCCGTCACCAAAATCCCAATGCCAGCTGGCCCAGGGGCTCAACTCAACCAAGGCGGCCCCAAGACCGTGCTGTGAGGGTGCAAGGGCCGGTGGTTGTCCTGAATCAAAGAGCACGGGAACCTGCGGCAGCACCCCCACTGTTGGCTGCCAGGTGATCAACCCTTGCGGCACTGATCGCTCAAAAGCCGATAGCAATTGAACGCCACCTGGGTCAATAGCGGTCGCGGCACCACCAACGCAGGTAAGACCTCGGTCTTGCCACGTGTGACCATCGTCCGTTGAGAACCATCGCCGGCGTTGTTCCTGACCACTTGGGCAGCCTTCAGTGACAGTGCCGCAGCCAATGTCGTTGTACAGGGAGGAACATGGGTCACCCAACATCCACTGGCAGTGCGCGCAAGCTTGCTCGCTTTGCGATCCCTCGGAACCCTGCCGCTGACCCAGATCTTCACCTGAACCCACAAATTGATCGGTTGCATCATTACTTCCGACGTCAATGGCCATTGCTCCCGAAGCAACCGGAAGAAGCGAGACGATCAACATGATTCCCACAGCAAGCACACGAATCCGACGCATGAAATTACCGTAGGTAAGCGCCGAGAAAACCACCAGTGTCAAAAGTTGCACTGTGGATAACTGCGAAGTGTTAACGAATTTTATCGAGCGCGATCTTTACGAATTTGGCAACTTGTTCATCTTCAACAAGAAATCCATCGTGACCGACAAGTGACTCAACGACATGTAGCTGATCAGCCCCAGGAGCCAAATCAACAATACGTTGTTGTTGATGTATCGGGAACAGTCGATCGGTATTGATTCCGACAACAGTTAACGGCGCCGTGACGCCAGCGAGCGCCACGTCGGCTCCCCCGCGCCCACGCCCGAGATCAAAGAAACTCATGGCGTTGGTGAGTGCGATATAGGTATTAGCGTCAAAGCGGCGTGCCAGTTTGTCTGCGTGATGTTCTAAGTAGGACTCCAAGGCAAAGCGACCTGAACGCTTACCGTTGTGCCAAGCGTACGGATCTTCGCCATTTTGGAACTCACGTCCGAAACGTTCCTCAAGTTCTGCTTCGCTTCGATAGGTCAGGTGCGCGAATTGACGCGCGACTCCCATACCGCGATGTGGGCCTTGACCAATGGGCTGATCGTAGAAATCGCCGTTCAAGAAATATGGGTCCGCATAAATTGCGGCTAACTGCGCAGAATGCGTACCAATTTCATCTGCGCTGACCGCAGCAGTGGTGCCTAAAACCATGCCACTGGCCAGACGCTCTGGATAACGAATCATCCAATCAAGTACTCGCATTCCACCAAGCGATGGACCAAGCATCAATGCCCATCGCTTGATACCGATGGCATTGGTGAAGCGGAATTCAACTTCCACCATGTCTTCGATAGTCACCGTTGGAAAACGACTTCCCCATGGCTTGCCATCGGGCGCTAACGATGCTGGACCAGTGGTTCCTTGACAGCCACCAAGAATGTTGGCACACACCACGAACCACTCATCAGTGTTGATGGCTTTACCTTGGCCAACAAGTGCATCCCACCAACCACCTGTTTTGTGACCAACGCCTGCGGGACCTGCGACATGTGAATCACCCGTGAGCGCATGCGCGATGTACACCGCATTGGTGCCCTCGTCATTGAGTGTTCCCCATGTTTCATAAGCAACTGTGACATTGGGAAAGGTGAACCCGGACTCGGTGGTGAAGGAGCCAACATCGATGAAACGGCGATCGCCCACGGGATCCCCTTCCCGCCAAGCAGCGCTGGCAGGAGGAAGACCCTCGTAGGCGATCGGTCCGTAATTCATGTGATTAGGCCTTTGCTGCGGCAAATCCCAATTCAAGGTCAGCAAGGATGTCGTTGATGTCTTCGATACCAACAGCGAGACGAACGAATCCTGGTGTTACACCTGCAGTCAACTGCTCTTCTGCAGTGAGCTGTGAGTGTGTGGTTGATGCTGGGTGAATGACCAAGCTACGCACATCGCCAATGTTGGCAACATGGCTATGTAACACGAGTCCTTCAACAAACTTCACACCCGCTTCAACACCACCATCGATTTCGAAACCAAGGACACCACCGTTGCCCTTTGGCGCATACTTCTTACCCAACTTGTACCAAGGGCTGCTTTCCAAACCTGAGTAGGAAACGCTCTTTACCTGTGGGTGCTTCTCAAGGAACTTGGCAACGGAAATTGCGTTGTCACAATGACGCTGAACACGCAGGGACAAAGTCTCAATACCCTGTGAAATCAAGAACGCGTTGAAAGGTGAAACTGCAGCACCAAGATCACGAAGCAACTGCACACGAGCCTTAAGAATGAACGCTAG
>WLOE01000027.1 GCA_009699465.1 Actinomycetota bacterium
ACCGAGTAGGAGAAACTGATGGCAGATTACGGACAAGGTGGCGCAGCCGCTGCGTTATCGCCTGAACAAGAAGCGCAAATTAAAGCGTGGACGTATGAGCGCTCAAATGATCCGCGTGGATTTTATGAACGCTTACGAGCGAAATGTCCAGTCGATTTTGAGACTCATCAGTCTGCTGCTACTGGCTCAGCAGGCACCATTACGGCGGCAGCACTGAGCCGCGCTGACATTGAAGAAGTCCTTCGTAACACTGATGTCTTCTCAAGCGAAATGCCACTTATGGGTAGTCAGGAACCAGTAATTCCTCTAGGTGTTGATCCACCGTTGCATTCAATGTATCGCCGCGTTCTTGATCCACTGTTCTCACCAAAGAAAATGGCCATTTTGCAACCGAAGGTTGCCGATGCTGTCAATGAAATGATCGATGCATTCATCGCGAATGGTGAGGTCGACTTCAGTGCGGAAATTGCAGTACCACTACCGTGCTTGATGTTCTTGGAACTTCTTGGACTTCCAGGCGCAGAATTGGCAGACATGGTGCGTTGGAAAGACATCATGATTCGGCCTGAAATTGTTGCTGGTAGTGCTGAAGCAGGCATGGCGCTGCAGGCCCAGACTGCAGGAGAAATCTATGGCCGCTTCGGAGCGGAGATGGAAAAGCGTCGGAATGCTCCAACTGACGATCTCATTTCATACTTCATGTCCGTAACAGTCGAAGATGGTCGCAATCTGACTGATAGTGAAATTCTTCGTATTCTTTTCTTGCTCCTAGCTGCAGGACTCGACACGGTTACTATTTCACTCCAGGCCATCTTTAATTACTTGGCCGCTCACCCTGAAGCTCAGCAACTCATTCATGATGATCCAGACCAGATTGATAACGTCATTGAAGAGTTATTGCGATGGGAAACCCCAGTTCAAACCTTGTCTCGAATTGCCAAGGTGGATACCGAACTTTCAGGTTGTCCAATCGCGGCAGGTACAAACGTTATTGCGGCTCTTGCTTCAGGAAACGTGAATGAGGAATATCCGGAGACTCTCACTGTTGACTTGACTCGAGGTGACAAGGCGCATCTCTCATTCGGTGGTGGAAATCACCGCTGCTTGGGGTCTCACCTTGCTCGAATGGAACTTCGCACGGTTCTTCGCGAATGGCACAAGCGCATTCCGTTCTATTCAATCAAGCCTGGCACCAACATCGAGTGGGTTGCATCCTCGCTTCGTGGAATTGACTACTTGCCACTGGTCTGGACATCGGAAAAGGGATAAAGATGAAGGTTTCAATTGATGTTGATCGTTGCCAAGGGCACGGTCGTTGTTATGAAGTAGCGCCAGATGTGTTCACTGATGATGATCGTGGTCGCGGTGAAGTCATCATGGCTGATGTGCCTGCTGAATTTGAGGCTCAGGTATTGCTTGCAGTGAGTGCCTGCCCAGAGAAGGCAATCACAATCTCGTAGCACGTTCTTGTGAAGGGGCGGGCAGGCACAAAAGCCTTCCCGCCCTTTCATCATGCAGCACAACAGGTCCTGACAACATGAATCCCGGAACATTGGGCCTCCTTGTGATGTGGAGACCGATGGTCCGGGATTGATGAAGACTCTAGGAGTCAAAGTGGCAGAAGCCAGGTCAGAAGGCTTGCCGACGAAGCTGCTTAAGCAGCACGGGCTCCACTTTGCGGATTGAGAGTTGGCAGGCCGATCATGCGGCGGGAATTGTCGCCCATGACGTCGTACGTCCGCTCTTCATCCATCGGATCTACGTAGTTGTAGTAACCAATTGGTTCGGCTAGACCTTCAGGATGAGGATAGTCCGAGCCAAACAGGATGCGGTCATCTCCAACGAGTTCCACCAGATCGCTCACCTTGCCCTCCCAGAATGGGCTGACATACATGTTCCGACGGAACACTTCAATTGGATCTTCCTCGAATGCCTTTGGATTCTTGGTCTTCAGGGATTCAAAGTCGTCAAATAGGTGGCCGATCCAATCGGAACCATTTTCCACGCTCATGACCTTGAGCTTTGGGAATCGGGTAAAGGTTCCATGGCAGATAAGGCTGGTCACCATGTCCGCGATATCGCGATGCCCACGCACGATGGTTTTGAAGGATGATCCCGCGAATGCGTTTTTTACTTTCACCGGCTCCCATGTGGCAGCGTACTTCTCCAGCGGCGACTGACTGGCGTGTAACGCAACAGGTATGCCAGAGGCCTCGATATCTCGCCACAGTGGGTCAAATTCTGGAAGGGCAGAGGAACGCCATCCATGCGGTCCGAACGCCGGTGCCGGCTTCATGAGAACAATTTTCGCACCGTTACTGGCCGCAAATTCGAATTCGCGCTGAGCGCCCTCGACGGTTCCGCAGGTGATCACAGGAGAGGCGAAGATGCGATTTTGGTAGTTGAAGGTCCAATGCTCCAACATCCACCGATTGAGTGCGTGGATGACTTCGCCAACGAGGTGGTAGTCCTCTTCGGCACTGGTTTCCACCAGGTTTGCCAAGGTCGGAAACATGAAAGTCTCGCGAACTCCTTGCTCGTCAAGAACAGGCAGGCGATCTTCTGGATTGCGGAACTCTTCAGGGCAATCAATTCCGCGTCCCATGAGTTCTTGCAGAGTCAACCCATCTGGATTGTTCCCCGCGTAATACGGCTCATGTGCGCCCGGCCGAGCGACACGATTGAATGTCGGATTGGGAATGTAGTCAGTGACCACGCCATTGATGACGATGCGGGTATTGCGGCCGATCTGGGCAAACTGAATGCTTGATTCGTATTCCTCTGGCAGATACCGAGTGAGGGCATCAGGAGTCTCATACATGTGTTGGTCAGCATCAAAAATTGGGGCACCGGTGAATTGCGACATATTGTATTTCCTTTGCATCGTGGCTTCAGTTTGCCGCCAAGGCTAGGCAATGGTGCTGATGCTGTAAATACCTCAGACGAACTAAATTTCGGGCGGCGTATATATCGCCGGCAGATACGTTCTTGAGAGTGAATTTGTTGTGTGTCAGAAGGTTCTCGTGGTGGGCGCAGAGGGACTCGAACCCCCGACATCCGCCTTGTAAGGGCGGCGCTCTAGCCAACTGAGCTATGCGCCCCAGTTGGAAGCCATAACAGTAGTAGGCGCAGGTTGGCGATCACACACCCGGTGACAGGTAACCTTCGCTTATGTCTGCCACCGTTGCCCAAGTCTTGGCAGCGCTGGAACGCAGGTACCCACTCAGTCTTGCCGCTGATTGGGATGCCGTTGGGCTGATTTGTGGAGATCCTGCTTCGAGCGTCGATCGGGTGCTCTTTGCTGTAGATCCAGTGCAGGTAGTGGTCGACGAAGCAATTCTTGGCGGGTTTGATCTGGTAATTACCCACCATCCGCTGTTACTGCGTGGCGTGAACGGTGTGGGAGCAATTGATGCCAAGGGCAAGGTGGTGCACACGCTTATTCGCAATGACATCGCCTTAGCCAGCGCCCATACCAACGCCGATCACGCAAACCCTGGAGTTTCCGACGCCTTGGCTCAGGCATTTGACCTGCGAAACCTTCGACCACTTGATGAGTTGGGTGAGGGCACGGGTGCCGGTCGAGTCGGAGATCTGCTTGAACCCATGACTTTGGAAGCATTCGCGAGTTTGGTTGCGGCAACGCTGCCTGCAACGCACCACGGAGTGCGCATAGCAGGCGATCCGTCATTGATTGTTCGCACTGTCGCCGTATGTGGGGGAGCTGGAGATTCACTTCTCGCCCTTGCAGCTGCTTGTGCCGATGTATACGTGACCTCAGATTTACGACACCACCGAGCACAGGATCATCTTGTCGATGGCGGCTGTGCGCTAGTAGATGTCGCGCATTGGGCTAGTGAATGGCCATGGCTTAACCAAGCAGCACAATTGTTAGTCGCAGATCTTGGCGAAATTGGGTACGCCATCACCGCAGAGGTTTCCGCTACACCGACTGATCCATGGACGGCACATCGTCCGAGCACCAATCTAGGGAGCCACTCATGAAGGCCGATGCTGCTGCACAGCAACTGCTACTCGATTTACAAAAACTCGATACCAAGGCAGCGCAGCTTGATCATCGGGAGAGCACTCTCCCGCAAAAGCAGACACTTGCTGATCTGAAAGTTCGCATTCAGCGTCTCCATGATGAACATGTTGCGGCTGTGGTGATCGCGCGTGATCTTGAGCGCGATCAGGCACGTGCGGAATCCGATGTCGAGCAGGTGCGCGAACGTTCGACCAAGGATCAGCAGCTGCTTGATTCAGGTGCCATTAGCGATCCAAAACAATTAGTAAACCTCCAGCACGAGTTGCAATCGTTAGCTCGACGCCAGGGTGAGCTTGAAGATGTAGAGCTCGAAGCAATGGAGCGTGTCGAAGGTGCTCAGGCTGCTGTTCGTCAACTCGCAGGCCAACATGCCGAAGCAGTTGTTGAGGGTGAAGCCATTGAGGCAGAAATCGCAGCGCTTGTCCTTGAGATCAATGCCGAGCGCCACAACACAATCGCTGATCGCAATGAACTCAAGCCACGCATCCCGGCCGATCTCATTGCCCTCTACGAGAAAATTCGCATTGATGGCGGTGGAGTTGGTGCTGCGCATTTGCATCGTGGTCAATGCCAGGGCTGTCGGTTGCAGTTGCCACCGAATGAAATCGAAGCACTTCGCGCAACTCCTGAAGATGAAGTGGTTCGCTGCGAAGAATGCCGACGCATCTTGGTGCGTAACGCGGAGTCCGGTCTGTAATGACAAAGCAGTACATCGTTGAAGCCGATGGTGGCTCTCGAGGTAACCCTGGGCCCGCTGCCTATGGCTCAGTAGTCAAAGACGCAGCCACGGGCGCAGTCGTGGCTGAACTAGGTGAATACATCGGAATCGCAACCAATAACGTTGCGGAGTACCGCGGTGCGCTTGCTGGCCTCACACATGTTCGCAGCATTGATCCTGACGCAATTGTCGAAGTGCGACTTGATTCGAAGCTCGTTGTGGAACAGATGAGCGGGCGCTGGAAGATTAAGCATCCAGACATGCAGGCCCTTGCGCTTCAAGTGCGGGCGGTATTCCCTGCGGGCAGAGTGACCTACACGTGGGTACCGCGTGCTCAGAATGCAGCAGCCGATGCGCTCGCGAATGAAGCGATGGACGCGGCAGTACTAAATGAAAATTCAGCACCTATTGCTCGCTCGTACGAATTGGCAACGTTGTTCGATGACGCTGACGACATTGTTGGATCTATTGAAGAAGCAATGACCCAAGCTGTTGTTAATGAAAAGGTCCCGAACCGCATGGTCGGGTGGGATGACGTAGGAACTCCCACAGTCACCACCATGGTTCGACATGGTGCAACCCCAATGAGTCTGGAAAAGCGCTTTAGCGGCCGTGGTGGGGCAGATGTGGGACTCACCGAAATAGGTATGGCGCAGGCGCTAGCAGCTGCAAAAGATGTAGTTGAGCGCGGCGATATCGATCTGATCGTGACATCTCCGCTGCTTCGAACTCGCCAGACCGCTCAGTACATCGCTGATCTTTGCGAGGCCGAGGTTGTGGTGATGGATGAGTTTGCAGAGTGTTCATTTGGAGATTGGGACGGATACACCTTCACTGAAGTGCGTGCACAATGGCCCGAAGCAATGCAGCGGTGGCTTGATTCCGTTGAGGTTGCCCCTCCCGGCGGTGAATCATTTGCTCAAGTCCTTGATCGTGTTAACCGGGGCCGTCTTGAAATCCTGAAGAAATATCAAGGCAAACGCATTGTGATTGTCTCCCACGTAACACCGATCAAGTTGATGGCTGCAATCGCAGTGAATGCGCCTCTTGAGAGTGTGTATCGGATGGAACTGCGTCCGGGATCTGTCTCATCCATGATGTGGTTCAGTGATGGAAATGCATCGCTCACAAGTTTTTCGGAAAGCGCACACCTGCGTGGAATAGACACGTTTCCGTTTGTTTAGTGAGTAATCAGATCCAAGAGAGCTGGGCCTTTTTTCGGCTCACTGATTTCCCACTCATATCCAAGTGTTGTGAGCGCAGCAAGAAACTCATTGGTGTTCTTCGGGGTTTTTGAATTCAACATCAGCGAGCGAACGAGTGCACCTTTCGTGGCTTTATTGAAATGGCTCACCACGCTTCGTTTGCCATTTTTTTCATGCGAAACGCGAAGAGTTATTGCTCGTTCATAACAGGTTTCAGGAATTGGTCCGAGCGCCACATAGGTCTGTGAACGCATATCGATGATTGGTCCAGCAGATGCCGCGATCACTGCCGATGATGCCTCACGCCACACCACAGGAAGCGACGTAAGAGAGGTCACGGTTGAGTTACCGCTCAAGCGATACGGCGGGATCAAATCAAGTGGGCGCACAAGTCCAAAGAGTGCAGAAGAAATCGCAGCCGTCTTGTTGAGTTTTGTTCGGGTGCGAGCATTGAGAGAATAGGCATCGAGAGCCTCATAAAGAACTCCGGTGTACACATCGATTGCTGGACCGCACTTGGACTTTGCCAGATGGATATTTGTCGCGACTTCATCAAGTTGGGTCACTCCCAAGCCAAGATTCTTTGCTGCAGTCTGTGGCTCATGTTTGCACATAGCAATGAGTGCATTCCAGACCTGAGTGCGCGGCTTGCCTAACTCTGGAAATGAGAGTTTGCGCGTGGGGTTACCACCCTCGGGGGCGGATTTTCCCTCACTTGGCGGTAGCAGAATCAGCATGGTGAACCTGACCGTAAAGCATGAAGGTATGAGATTGTGGTTCCATGAAAGCCAAAGTCATGGTGTTATGCGCCTCAGTGCTTGTGTTGACAGCCTGTCAATCAGGGGAACCGGAATCAACTGGTGGTCCTGCCTGCGATCAAACAATGATTGAAGGCACGATCGATATGTTTCTCCATGAATCAAATTTGCATATCACGTCTTTTGACTCTTTGACCTGCGCTCCCGGTTGGGCGTATGCGCAAGTTACGGTCACCGATAACCAAGATGCTCAGATGCAAGAGAATTACCTCTTCCAGGTTGTTGGACAGAATTGGGTGCTGAAGTCCCCTGAAATTGTGTGTGGTTCACCAACAACTGATGGCACGCGATCGGCCGACGCGCTGGTTCCCTCAGAACTCTGGGACTCGGCGTGCTTAACGCAAGCAGACTAAATCTCGCCAGTAGAAAGCCCAGTCAGTACTTCCTGAGCTCGAGTACGAACCTCATCGATATCGCTGAGTTTTCTCATACCAGCGAATTGCTGTGCCATCCGGTGATTGCCGGCAAATGATTCTTGATTGCGATCTAAGAAGTCCCAGTACAACGTGGTGAAGGGGCAAGCCTGCTCGCCAACGCGTTGGGTTGGTTTGTAGGCGCAGGTTGAACAGAACTGACCCATGCGCTTGATGTACGCACCACCTGCGATGTAAGGCTTAGTCATCATGGCGCCACCATCAGCGTGAAGACCCATACCGATGACATTGGGCACCATTACCCAGTCCGCCGCATCGATGAACACACGCCGCATCCAGTCGAGAAACTCTTGAGGGTTGACTCCGCTCAGTAGGGCCAGATTGCTGAGGAGCATCAAGCGAGGAATGTGATGCACCCAACCTCGCTCCATCACATCGCTGACTGTTGTTTTCATACATTCCATCTGAGTTCGTTCTGGATCTTCGAACAATGGAAGCAGCGGGCGGTCCGCTGCTAGCTGATTGCTGAATCGATATGAATCTGCGTAGTGCCAGTAAATGCCATTGATGTATTCACGCCAACCGATGATCTGTCGGATAAATCCTTCAATAGATTGAAGTGGAATGTTTCCCTCATGAAAGCGGGCAATCGCTGCATCACATACTTCTTTCGGGCTAAGAAGCCCCAAATTCAAGTAAGGCGAGAGCAGCGAGTGATGCGCCGACCATGTGTCTTTTGGCATTGCGTCTTCATAAGGACCAAAGGCTGCAAGCGAATGATCGAGAAACCATTGAAGCTGTTGTAATGCACCAGCACGCGATGTGGCCCAAGTTCCGGGAGAGAGTTTTCCTAGTAGATCAAATTCACCTGATTGGACTCGAGCACTGACACCCAGATCAATGTCATCTATCTGGAAGGTCGGCGGTTGGGGCCAGATATAGCCAGATTTTGGAGGCGGCAGGCGATTGTCGTGATCTAAATTCCAAGCTCCACCGATCGGCTCTGCACCATTCATCAAGTAGTTCAGGCGGCTGCGTTGCCACCGGTAGAAAAATTCCTGTGTGAGTGATTTGCGATTCGCCGCCCACGTAGCAAATTCTTGGCGGGAGGTGAGAAATGAATCATCGGGGAGGAGTTCAAGTCCAACTTCTTCAAAAAGAACTTGGAGTGCATGTGAGCGAGGTTGTGTTGCGATGAGTTGAGTATCGGAGTGGAGTTCACGAAATTCACGAATTCCTTCGCGCATATTCAGTGCTTGAACGGAATGAACGACAAAGCCTTCAGCTTCAAGTTCTCCTTTGAAGTGTGCACTTGCAGACAGCAACATAAAGATTCGTTGCGCGTGCCAGGTGCGCGAGGAAAGCATTGATTGGCTTTCGATCATCAAAATCTGATGAGTTGCTGGGGTGGCCTTTGCCAGGGCTCCATGGGTACGGCTGAGTTGGTCGTAGGGGAGCAGAATTGTGATCATCCTTGCTTGCATTTCTGTGAGCAGTATTTGACGACATCCCAATCGCGAGCCCATTTCTTGCGCCATTCAAAAGGCCGACCACAGCGCTCACATGTTTTCGGGGCAAAACCACCCTTGGTTTTCGCGGTTGGCATGGGCGACATCCTTGCATTGGACGGATCTGCTTGCTCGCCTTAACCTTGTCGCGGACGAGCTGACTGGGTGATCGCGGCATGAAAGTGTCGAGGAAAGTCCGGACTCCTCAGAGCAAGGTGGTGGGTAACGCCCACCCGGGGTGACCCGCGGGACAGTGCCACAGAAAACAGACCGCCTCGAGCAATCGAGGTAAGGGTGAAACGGTGGTGTAAGAGACCACCAGCGCCGTAGGTGACTACAGCGGCTAGGTAAACCCCACCTGGAGCAAGGCCAAGAGGATCGCTTGCGATCTGTGCAAATGAGTTGCTCGCTCGATATTTGCAGGTAGGCCGCACCAGGTCACTGGCAACAGTGATCGCAGATGGATGATCGCCCTCGGTTTACCGAGACAGAATCCGGCTTATCGGTCAGCTCGTCCACTACTCGGTGAAGCTCAAACGCTGAGGTCTCGACTCATTGATCTCATGAGTAATTATGGCATTGGCTGACAAAATAGGCCAGAACTTCTACGCTCTCCCAAATGCTCTGTCCAGATGTTCTGGCATATGAATTAGGGGAGTGAATTATGGGAATTGACGCTTTTAGATATGACGGCAAGCGTGTACTTGTTGTTGGTGGAGCCACCGGCATGGGTGCAGCGTCTGCTCAATTATTGCTAGATCTTGGTGCAGAAGTTGTGGTGATGGACGTAGCTCCGATCACGAACCCAGGCGTCAAGGCCATCTCTATGGATCTACGCGACTTGGCAAGTATCGATGCAGCCCTGGCAGAGTGCGGTGGCCCACTGAATGCACTGATCATGTGTGCAGGTGTGGCTGACGGTCACCCGGGAATCGAAAAGATCCTGTTCCTAGGCCAGCGCCACATCATCGAAAGCGCTGTCGAGAAGGGCATGGTGCCTGAAGGCTCGGCTATTGCAGTGATCTCCTCTGTTGCCGGTCTTGGTTGGGAAAAGGCTTTGCCACAGTTAATCGAGTACCTGGACACACCTGATTATGAAACTGGTGCAGCCTGGATTGCGGCTCGCCCAGACCTTGCTACGTACGGCTGGGCCAAGCAGGCATTCTTGGCTTACACGGCCCGTGAAGCGTATGGCTTGCTCAAGAAGGGGATCCGCATCAATGCGATTCTTCCTGGGCCAACAGACACCCCTCTTGCACGCGCAAATGCCGAAGTGTGGTTGGGCTTTGCGCAGGATTACCGTGATGACATCGGTATTCCAGCAGCTTCCCCAGAAGATCAGGCTTACCCTCTGGTGTTCTTGTGCAGCGACGCAGCTCGGTACATCAACGGCGTGAACTTCATTGTCGATGCTGGTTACGTCAGCTCAGGGCTCACTGGCTCATGGGATGCACCATTCATCAAGATGATGATGGGTCTTGAGTAAACATCTGAATAAATAAATGTGGGGCGAGCCGTTTGGCTCGCCCCACATTTTTATGCCGCAGGCGAGTCGTACATGGGTAAGCCAAAAAAAGAGTGTGGCTGCCGACATCGCCGGCAGCCACACTCTTTATCCGAGCAGGTTTACTTCTTTGCTGGGGACTTCACAATCTTTCCAGTTGCAACTTCTACGTACTCGCCGCACAGTGGTGCCTTGTCTGGAACCATTTTGCCGTTTTGTACTGAGATGAACCAGGTGCACTGTGCAGGGTCACCGTTAGGAGTGAGACCTGGCTTGTAGCTAATTGGTGCTGGCAGAAGCCCGCCACCGGTGATGTTGCCCTGGTTACGGAGCTGATTCACAATTGCTGTTCGGGTTGGGCAGACACCTGCGAGCTTGATGCCCTTGATCAAGGTGTCTGTCGCAGCGTATGCCGATGGTGGGTTAGGGCCGTAAGGGTTGAAGCCCGCTGCGAGCATGCCGCGCTCGTAAGTGCGGTAACCCGGGCGACCTGGAACTCCCGGAGGAACGGTGCCATAGGTAGCACCGATGGCACCATCAAGAGCGCCCTTAGTTGCAGCAATTGCAACGGGATCAGAAAGGCCAGCCAAGTAAGGAGCCTTCATGTTGACGCCCTGTTGCCTTAAAGCTGACATCACTGACATACCGCCATCAACCTGAAGTACGAGGTAGACGCCATCAGAGCCATCTGCCTTGAGCTTCAACGCTGTCGAGGTTGCATCGTACGCGCCAAATGGAGCATCGTTAATGGCGACGCCCGACTGTAGGCCGACGAGAGGATTCACTGCCTGGAAGCCCTTAGCAACAGCCAGAGCCGCTGGTACTGGGAAGGCAACAGTTGCAACCTTGGTTGCACCGGCTTGCTTTAAGCGCAGGTTGCCTGAGGTGGTGCTGTACGCAGGAGCTGAAGTGCCGGCAGCGCCGAAAGCGTTGCGGTACATGCCGGTTGAAGGCAAGCTCAAGCCAATGGTCGGAAGGCTGACCTTGTCAAGAATTGGGAACATGGTTTCAGCGTTGACAATGTTGACAAGTCCGAGAACGTGATCGCGCTCAATTGCTTGATTCACCGCAGTGATCTGCGTTGCACCATTTGAGTTGTCGTCGTACTTCGAAAGCACGATTTTGCGTCCGAGGATGCCACCCTTAGCGTTTTCCTGTGCAACGCGAAGCTGGGTTGCTTCCCATGATCCAGCGAAACCAGGAGCGTTTGGTCCGGTGAATGAGGAAATCATTCCGAGCTTGATGGTGTTGGCATCAACGCCGTCAGCGGGAGCACACTTTGTCTTATCTGTGATTGCTGGAGCAGCAGATGCATTAACCGCAGCGAGGCCTGACAGTGCAACAAAGGCGGCAGCGCCTCCGGCAATGAGGCTCAAGCCACGGCGGTTCTTCTGAGACGAAGCCGACATGAATCAACCTTTCAAATGTGAACGACCACGCGAATTGTGAGGTCGATCGTATTTGGCACTTAGTGCCATATCCGATGAGCAGACGCTAGGGAGGTCACGATGTTCGGTCAAGCGATTTATGAAAATAAATTGAATTCCAAGATAACTATTTGGTTACGACGCTTGAAGCCGAATGAAACGATGGGGATAAATCCTCACAATTCGGATGGCATAAGCGCATGCATCAACTGGACGGCTTAGCGCGCTTCACGCATCTTTGACGACTTTTTTGGAGTAGCTGATTTTGGCTTGTGGTTCCTTACTGCTTTCAAAACTTGGCTATGCGGAACCATTGATTCGTTTATCCCAGCTCTGAGCACGGAGTAGCGCTCAGCTATGAGGGAGTCCAGGGGTAATGAGGGCTTTGCAAGCCACGTGCGATAAGCAGACTCAGAAGCGGCCAAGCACAAATCAGCCACGAGCGCGGGATACCACTCGAATGGCTTATCTATTTCGTTATCAATGAGGAAATCAACGATCACTTCTTTCCAGTCATCCCTTTTTCGGCTCGAATAGCTTTGAAGGGAAGGCGTATTCAGAATCATGGACATGCGCTTACGGTGATTCATAAGTTCACTCTTCTGCACGCGATTGAAATCTATGACTGAGGAAAGGATCGCCTCACCGAGAGATAGCCGTAGAACATTTTCCTCAAGTGCTCGGCTGAAGTAGGCCAAAGCCTTATCGAAATCGCCCCACACAATTTCCATCTTGTTGGCGTAGTAGCGAAAGAGTGTGCGCCGGCTAATTCCGCAAGCTTCTGCCACATCCTCGATGGTGACCTCATCGAAGCCATATTCGAAGAAAAGTCCCAATGCGATCTGCTGGATTTCCTCATGGGTGGAAATCTTGGGGCGGCCCGCACCACGAGCAACGGGAGTCTCAGTGCCCTTTTTTGCGCTCATCACGCTATCCCTGTCGTAAGAGTTTGGTGTAACGGAGGCACCCAGTGTGCCACTAGGGCTTGCGCTCTATGTCCATAGTTTCAGGACTCCATGATGGTGTTACTCACACTTGGACATGGCACGACGATATTCATATTGATGAGGTGGAAATGAATTATTCCGAAAAGGGTGGTAATGGCACTGCGTGCCTAATATCCTCCGAACAGCCAGCAGGTACTGCCGGCAATATGACCGGCTATCACTTCATCATCAGGAGGATGTAATGACCGACCCTTACTCAGTAGATTCGTACAAGCCGGAAGGCCGAATGCTCATCGACGGTGAACTCGTTTGGGCTTCTAATGGAAAGACGTTCGACAACATCAACCCTGCAAATGAAGAAGTTCTCGGCGTTGTTGCTGACGGAACCAAAGAAGACATGCAAGTTGCCATTGCAGCTGCACGTCGAGCCTTTGATGAGACCGACTGGTCAACGAACTACGAACTGCGTAAGCGCTGCCTACTTCAACTTCATGCAGCCATTGAAGAAGAAAAGGAAGCCTTTCGTCACGAACTCGTGCAAGAGGTGGGCACTCCAATCATGCTGACCTACTCAGCCCAGCTGGAATGGCCATTGGAAGATGCCTTCACTTGGCCAGCCATGATGATTGATGAATTCCCTTGGGAGCGCGAGCTCACCGACAACATGCTCATGGGCGTACCGTCGAAGCGCAAGGTCCGCAAAGAAGCCCTTGGCGTTATTGGCGCCATCATTCCTTGGAACTACCCATTCGAGGTAACCGCAAACAAGATTGGCCCAATCCTTGCAACAGGTAACACTGTCGTGATTAAGCCAGCACCTGATACGCCATGGAACGCAACGCGTCTTGGTCGCATCATTGCGGAGAAAACAGATATCCCTGCAGGTGTTGTGAACGTTGTGACTTCTTCAGATCACCTCGTTGGTGAAGAGCTCACATTGAGCCCTGACGTCGACATGATCTCGTTCACGGGTTCAACTCGCACCGGCATGCGTGTCATGGAAAAGGGTGCAGCAACACTCAAGCGCGTGTTCCTTGAGCTTGGTGGCAAGAGCGCCATGATCGTCTGTGACGATGCTGATTTTGCAGCAGTGTTGCCAAATGCAGCAGGTTCTTGTTCCCATGCTGGACAGGGATGCGCTTTGCAGACTCGCATTTTGCTGCCACGCAGCCGTTATGACGAAGGCGTAGCAATCCTCACCGCAGTCATGCAGAACATCCCATATGGCGATCCACAGGATCCAAACAATCTCATGGGACCTCAGGTCAGCAAGCTTCAGCAGTCTCGGGTGCTCGAGCACATTGAGAAGGCCAAGAAGCAAGGCGCCAAGTTGGTTGTTGGTGGTGGACGCCCTGCTCATCTTCCAAAGGGCTGGTTCGTTGAGCCAACACTGTTCATTGATGTTGATAACTCAATGGACATCGCTCAGGAAGAAGTCTTCGGACCTGTGCTTGTAGTGATTCCTTATGACGATGATGAAGATGCAATCCGCATTACTAACGACAGCAAGTACGGCCTGTCTGGCGGCGTGTGGTCGGCATCAACCGAACGAGGCATGGCAATTGCTAATCGCATTCGCACCGGTTCTATCTCAGTCAATGGCGGTGTTTGGTACGGCGCTGAAGCTCCTTACGGTGGTTACAAGACCAGCGGCATTGGTCGTCAGAACGGTATCGAGGGTTTCAATCAGCACCTTGAAACCAAGCTCATGGGCTGGATGTAGTCACTAGCCCGAATTATTCATTTTTCATAGTCGTCAATATTCAAAAGGAGCAAGAACATGGCAGGACGCGTACAAGGGAAAGTTGCAGTTATCTCTGGTGCTGCTCGCGGACAAGGTCGCAGCCACGCGCTGCGCCTAGCCCAAGAAGGTGCAGACATCATTGCAATCGACCTATGTGAAGACATCTCAACGAACCACTACGCACTCGCATCGCAGGCAGATCTTGCGGAAACCAAGCGTTTGGTTGAAGCTGAAGGCCAAAAGTGCATCACGATCGTCGCTGACGTTCGTGAGCGTCGCGACATGATCGCTGCAGTGGCTCAGGGTGTGCAGGCACTCGGCGGTCACTTAGAGATCGTTGTTGCTAACGCAGGTATCTGCCCGCTTGGTGCAGATGTGCCAGCACAGGGCTTCTTGGATGCAACAGCAGTGGATCTCGTTGGTGTGTACAACACCATTGAAGCTGCTTTCCCATTCCTGAAGGCTGGCGGTTCGATTATCGCAACCGGTTCAGTTGCAGGCTTGATGCCAGGTGGTACGGACAATCCAGCAAACGGCGCTGGCGGTGCGGGTTACTCGCACTCAAAGCGTCAGGTTGCTCGTTTAGTTCACGACTTGGCCCTGCAGTTCGGACCTTTGTCGATTCGAGTGAATGCTGTACACCCAACAAACGTCAACACGAACATGTTGATGAGCGAGCCGATGTACAAGATTTTCCGCCCAGATCTGGAAAGCCCAACTCAGGCAGATGCAATGATGGCATTCCCAGCAATGCAGGTCATGCCAATTCCTTATGTTGAGCCAGTCGACATCAGTAACGCAGTGCTGTACCTGGCCTCTGACGAAGCTCGCTACGTCACCGGCCAGCAGCACAAGGTTGATGCTGGCGCGCTTTTGCGTGGCACTTCATCAGGTGCTCCTGCATAAGGCGCAGACAAGCAACAGAACGGCCGCAACTTCTAACTCCTTGGAAGTTGCGGCCGAACTGTTTGCAAATCTCGTAGGGATCGTTATGGCAGGTTCAGAGTTGGAGCTTGGAAATGAAATATGTGTCAAAACAGGAACTCACCACTGACGGAGCAACCGGTGAGGGCGGTATCGCTGGACTGTCGCTCACTTGGCTCCAAGGCCCGCATACCAACGATGAACTTGATGTGGGGATTGCGAACGTACAACCAGGTGCCTCGACACCGGCCCACGTACATCACAAAGGGCAAGTCATCGTGACCGTTGAAGGTCGTGGTTACGTACTTACGGGCTCAGGCGAGCGCATAGAGACGTCAGCGGGGGATGTGGTGATCTGCCCCGCAGGTGAAACTCACACTCACGGAAGCGTGGGAGATGAGCGCTGGGCGCATCTGACCATCACCACAGGAACCCACGGAGTGGGTGAGTAACTACTTCGTAGCAGCAGCTGCGACAGCAGCAGCAACCGCCGGCGCTACGCCATCATCAAACACACTTGGGATGATGTAGGCAGCATTGAGGTTCTCGTCGGTCACCACATCAGCGATAGCGTTCGCCGCAGCCACCAGCACGTCATCAGTGATGATGTGAGCACCGCTGTCAAGCATTCCGCGGAAAATACCTGGGAAGGCCAACACGTTGTTGATCTGGTTGGGATAGTCGCTACGGCCGGTTGCAACGACCGCTGCAAATTTGTGCGCCTCGACGGGGTCAATTTCAGGGTTAGGGTTCGACAGGGCGAAGATGATCGAATCCTTGGCCATATGTGAGATGTCTTCGGCAGTGATCAAGTTTGGTTGCGAGACGCCAACGAACACATCAGCACCGATGAGTGCTTCAGCAAGGGTTCCGGAAACATCGCGAGGATTGGTGCGCTTGGCAAGATCAGCCTTGTCGGGGTCATCGAAGGTGCGCCCTTGATGCAAAGCGCCCTTGGAGTCGAACACCACCACATCCTGCACGCCAGCCTTCATCAGCAGGCCGGTGACAGCTGCGCCTGCAGCGCCTGCACCCGACATCACGATCTTGAGGCTGCTGAGATCCTTCTTAACTAGGCGCGCAGCATTCTTGAGTGCTGCTAGCACCACAACTGCTGTTCCGTGTTGATCGTCATGCATTACTGGGATAGTCAAGGTTTCGCGAAGGCGACGCTCTACTTCAAAGCAGCGAGGAGCGGAGATGTCTTCAAGATTGATGCCACCAAAGCCAGGCGCGATGAGCTGCACCGCGCGTACGATTTCATCAACATCATTGGTGTCCAGAGCGATTGGCCAGGCATCAATGTCAGCGAAGCGCTTGAAGAGCGCAGCCTTGCCTTCCATCACCGGCATAGAAGCTTCAGGTCCAAGATTGCCAAGGCCTAGCACCGCTGAGCCGTCGGTCACTACTGCGACGGTATTTCGTTTGATGGTGAGCTCACGCGCACGTGAAGGGTCTTCAGCAATTGCTAAGCACACGCGAGCCACACCCGGTGTGTAAGCACGGGCCAGTTCAACGCGGTTGTCCATCGGACAGGTTGCTTGAATCTCAAGCTTGCCACCCTGATGAATCAGCATCACGGTGTCCATTACATGCTCAACCTCAGTTTCAGACAGAGCGTTAAGCGCCTCTTCTAGCCGACGGTCGACATCTTCGCCACCAATCAGACAGGTGAGTTCAAGCACCACGTCTTCATGACAGGAGTGCACGACATCCATACCCGTGACGATTCCACCGAGATCTGTCACGACCTTGGTGAGTTCACCTGAGGCGTGATGCTCTGGGGTGGTGCGAACAGTTGCTGTGAAAGACGTTCCGAAGTTGGTCACGGCGGAAGTTTAGGGTTCAACTACCAATGATTTCAGGTGATTACTCACTTTTGTGCAAGCGTTTCCTAATGCAGCAAATTCTTCAGGGGTAAGAACGTCAACTAAGTGACGTCGGACACTTTCCACATGGGCTGGGGCGGCACTCACGAGTAGGTCCCAACCTTTGTCGGTGAGCACGGCAAATGAGCCACGACGGTCAACGGCACAAAGTTCACGCGTAACCAGACCAGCATTTTCCATTCGATCAATTTGATGGGAGAGACGGCTTCGAGAAGAAAGCGTGCGCTCAGCAAGTTCGCTCATTCGCACTCTACGGTCATGAGCTTCAGAGAGGTGGACCAGAATCTGGTAATCAGCATTCGTGAGGTCTGAATCACATTGCAGATCTCGACCCAGCTGCTCTGGGAGCAGAGTGGTTGCGCTGAGCCAGGCACGCCATACAGCCTGCTGCTCTTGATCCAACCAGTTAGTCACACCTCAAGCATACGCATAAGTAGTTGAATTCGAAACTTAATCGTGGAGATCCCAAATGCGAAGCCCGCCAAGTAACCCATTGGAGTTAGAAACCAACGTGGCGTTCGCGCCAATGTCACGCTGATCCAGCAGACGCGCATTGCCACCGCCAACGTAGAGGTGATCCCAATTCACGATGGCATCGAATTGAGCGAGACCTTGATGCACTCGCACTTTCCAAGC
>WLOE01000028.1 GCA_009699465.1 Actinomycetota bacterium
CGTCGTTGACGTGGGCTTTGGGGTTGCTTCGTCACGAGAAAGCAATAACTTACTCGAGGTTCCAAGGTACTTGGCTGCGAGTAGCGCTCTTGCTCAAGCAGATGCAGTGATTGCCGTTACTCAATCTTCTCCACTTGGGATGTCACGCTTACTTCAAGAGTTGTCAACCGTAGAAAGCCAAGTGACCGGTTTGCTCGCGATCGCGATTCGTCAAACGACTCAAGGTAGTAGTCATGAAGCAGTTCAAAGCTTACGCGCGTACGGGGTGCAACAGGAGATTCTTGAGCTTCCTGACTTGCAAGCATTTCTCTCACCCATGACCCGCATCAGGGGAAATCGCTCAAGATTTAACCGAAATCAAAGGAAACAGTGGCGACAGTTAGAGCGTTGGTGTACGCGGCTTCATCAAGGAGAAGGCAATACAACAATCAAGGTGCCAACCTTGGCAAATTTGTAAACATGAGCGGCCGCTTCTTCGGAAAGCCGCACACACCCGCCGCGTGCGATCGCCAAACCAAGTTGCTTATTTGAATGCATCATCGTGCCGTCGTAATACTTCGGAATTGCATGCAACCCAATGGCTGACTTGGTATCAGGACCATAGGTGAAACGCACCATGTGATTAAAGGTCACTTTTGAGTTCGGGTTAAAGGCTTTGGTGCTCTTGGAAAACACTCGGTAACTGCCAGCTGCCGGTCGATCCCATCGACCAACAACTGGGTAGCGAGCAACCACAGTGTTATCGGCTTTGATAAGCCAAACAGTCATTAGTGCTTTGTCGTACACGACGCGTTTCTTGCCGGCATGGACTAAGTCGTTGGGGTATGCCGGCACCCATTTAGCTTTTTTAGTGCGCGAGGCGGGGCGCGGCTTGTGCGTTGGACCCGCTGTCGGAGTAGGAGCTGGTAGGGGTGTCGAAGTGATCGCAACCGAAGGCGCAGGGCTTGCGCTTGCTGCGTTAGCAGTGTTCGAGGTCACGATCACCGCACCTGTGCCTACAAGAGCAGCGACACCTATGAGGGCAACACTGACTTTGAGGGTAAGGCGCGGATGACTCACATGATGTTTGTACCTTGTGTACGGGTCAAAGATTAACTGCCACGCTCAAGTTAGCCGGGTAAAGCAGTTCATGACTGTCGTCAGGAGTAGCTGTTAGTGCTCGCGCAGCCAAGTCAGCGCAAACTCTTGTTCCTTACGCAGGTAGCGCTGAGTTTGTTCTTTTGCCAGGTTTTCTACCTTGCCGCCCATGAACGGAATTGACGCTTTGAGATCACCTTCGGTAGTGATCACGGTGTTTGCTTCGTCAGTAGTTATGGATGCTGTTCCAGTGAAGGTGAGTGGAGCACTGAACGTTACTGAAAAATTCCCAAAGCACTGGCCTAGGAATTCCGGTTGCCACACTTGGGTCTCGGTAATGGTCAAGGTGTCACCGACGATTGCGGCAGCGAATGCCGGCATCTCGCTTGGCAGGGAACGGGTGATCACCACGGTGGTCTGACCATTGGGTTCAGTGGCAACTGAGGATTCAATAGTCAAAGCACCAGTAGCTACGGCCCTGGCCTGGATGTAGGCAGGGTTCACGAGCATCGCCCGAATCGTGGTGACATCGGTGGGGTAGATCTGCTCGAACTTCATTGACGTTGCCAAGGGTGCCTCTTTCGTTTCCTATGCCAGCTTAAATGCCAGACTCTTGCAGATCCTTTGCAGATACCTTGGGCGCTCTTGGCTGGGTGGGGTTGCCAGTTACGATTATCGAATTGCTTGAAGATTCATCTACCCCGAATACCCCGATCCCATGGAGTCATCGTGAGCCTGCCGCCCCTCGTGGATGCCAATGTCGAACTGAGCATCGACGAAGTGCGCCGCTATAGCCGCCACTTGATCATTCCAGATGTCGGCATGGCCGGTCAGAAGCGTTTGAAGAATGCCAAGGTGTTGTGTGTTGGCGCCGGTGGGCTGGGCTCGCCATCGTTGATGTACTTGGCAGCAGCAGGTGTGGGCACCTTGGGCATTGTTGAATTCGACGTTGTCGATGAGTCCAACTTGCAGCGCCAGATTATTCACGGTCAAAGCGATATCGGTCGCTCGAAGGCACAGAGCGCTCGAGACTCGGTCAAAGAGATCAACCCGCTGGTCACCGTGAATCTTCACGAAGAGCGCCTTGACTCATCAAATGTGATGGAACTCTTTGCTCAGTACGACCTCATCGTCGATGGCACCGATAACTTCGCAACGCGTTACCTGGTGAATGACGCCTGCGTCTTGTTGAAGAAGCCGTATGTATGGGGTTCGATTTACCGTTTCGATGGTCAGGCAAGTGTGTTCTGGTCAGAGCACGGACCTTGCTACCGCTGCCTTTATCCCGAGCCACCACCACCAGGCATGGTTCCTTCATGTGCTGAAGGCGGCGTTCTGGGCGTGTTGTGCGCTTCTATTGGTTCCATTCAGGTAACTGAAGCGATCAAATTGATCACTGGCATCGGCGAAACTCTGCTCGGCAAGTTGATGATTTACGACGCACTTGAAATGACCTACCGCAAGGTGAAGATTCGCAAGGATCCAAACTGTGCGATCTGTGGCGATCGCCCAACAGTGACCGAACTCATTGACTATGAAGCATTCTGTGGCTCGATCTCTGATGAAGCCGCCGAAGCTGCAATGGATTCCACCATTTCAGTGAAGGATCTCAAGGGCATGCTTGATGCGCGTGATCGTGGCGAAGCAGACTTTGTGCTGATCGACGTGCGCGAACCAGGTGAATTCGAAATCGTTTCGATCCCAGGTGCGATCCTGATCCCCAAGGGTCAATTCCTTGATGGGTCGGCGCTCGCTGATCTACCAACAGACAAGCAGATTGTGCTGCACTGCAAGCTTGGCGGCCGTTCAGCTGAATGTCTTGCAGTAGTCAAGGGTGCAGGTTTCTCTGATGCTGTTCACGTGGGTGGCGGCGTACTTGCTTGGGTTACTCAGATTGAACCCGACAAGCCCTCGTACTAACACGCTGCACAAGACAACAAGGCCGGGCTCTTCACGTGAAGAGCCCGGCCTTAGTCGTGTGTTTGCGTGGGAGCGGTGTTATTGCGGTGCTAAGCCTGCATCTTGGAAGTCATGCTTCTTATGTGCGCCATCGCAATAAGGCTTCTTTGCTGAATGACCACAGCGACAAAGGAAGGTCTTGGTGGTCTGGCGAATGAGCTCGCCATTTGCGTCGAGGATTTCTACCTCACCGACGATTTCGTATGGTCCGTTTTCGCACACCGTGACGGTGACGTTCTGTGATTGCGTCATGGCCACATTGTGGCCTAAAAGCTGGGGTTAGCCAGCGACAATGTCACCTTCGGCGGAAGAAACTTCAATTCCCAGGCCTGTGAGGTACGCGGTTGCGGCATCGAGGTCAGCAGGCTCGCCCTCAAGATCCAGCACCATCCAGCCCACATGCTGCTCGATATTGGCACGACGAATGTTAGGAACCACCTGGTGCTGCTTCACCATCGTGTAAATGATCGGCGCGGTCACCGTTTCTGGACCGAAGGTGAGCTGCAAGTGGCGATGAGTCGTCATGTGCTCATCTTATTGGCCAAGGGTTAAAGCGCGCCACGCTTGGTAAGCCAGCTGAAGGACCAGTAGCCAGGAATTGTGGGGATCCAGAAAGTGACCAAGCGGTAAAGCAACACGGCAGAAAGTGCGATGCCGCCGTCAAGACCAGCTGCGGTTAATCCAGCTGTCAAGGCGGCTTCAACGGCACCCAATCCACCCGGGGTAGGGGCGGCTTGGCCAACCGTTGCACCAACGAGGTAGACCACGGCAACTACAGCAATGCTCATATCGCCGCCAAAGGCTTGCACGCTTGTGTACAGCACGGCGATGTAGGCCAGGTTCAAGATGACAATGCCACCGATGCCTTCAAGAAGCTTTTCTGGACGTTGTGCAACAGTGAGAAGACGCGGGCCAACTTCTCGTAGAAGTGGCACTACTCGATCGTTTGCCAAGCGTCGAATTTGTGGAATAGCGAACAGCGCAACAATCACTACAGCGAGAATCACTACACCAATCACCACGATCTTTGGTGGCTTAAAGGTGAGGTCCGCTTGGGTTCCTGCAGCAAAACCAAAGCCAATGAGCAGCAACATATGCATCACGAACGCCATCACTTGTGACACTGCAACACTTGCGCCAGCGAGAGCAGGGTTAAGGCCGGCTTTTTGCAAGAAACGCATGTTGACTGCAACTGCGCCAAGGGTCGGTGGTGAAACCAGCGTTGCGAAGTCGCCAGCCAGTTGAGCCATCGTGGTGCGCACAAGCGGAATGCTTTCGGGAACAAAGCCGGCAAGAGACCAAGCAGCGCCGATGTAGGTGATCAAGCTGAAGAGCAATGCGGCAATCGCCCATCGCCAGTCGGCAGTGGTAAACAGATGCACAAGATCAACGTCAGCAAGTTGTGTGAGTAATACGTAGCCAGCAACAGTGCCAACAACGGCAAGCACCAGTGTTTTTGGTTTGACACGTTCGAGTTTAATTTGTTCAACAACTTCGTTGTCTGGACCAATCTCGATGATCATGTCACGAAGTTCAACCATCAAACCCTTATGTTTGCGAACAGCTTTACGCGTTGGGCCTGATAGAGCAACAGGTTGCAACGCTGGCAAGGCTCGTGAAAGCCCAGCAATACCAAGCACTGTTCGACCTGTTGACACAGCGCGCTCAGCGCTAGTCAGCATTGCCAGCGTTACGAGTAATTCCGCTAGATCGATACGCATGGAGACGTCTCCTGCGGCAACAGATCCACCGTCGTGTCCGACAAGCCAAATTGTGCCGTCAACGCCTCGGACTAAATGGCTTGCATCAAGTGCGCGGTGACTAATTTGGTGTTCATGCAAGGTGCGAATAGCGCGCCAGGCTTGTTCGAGATCGTTATCAGTAACTTCATCAACTGTGGAGAGCACTTGGCCGTCTATGTATTCATAGGCAAGCAAGTACGAGTCTTCATTAATTTCTGAAGTAACAAGCAGGCGGGGTTCTGGTGCCCCAGCTGCTTGGGCAGCAAATGACGTGAGCGCTGCGTGATCAACAGCGCGTCGCATATTGAAGCGACGACTTGATTGGTCTTCTCGCAACCGCACGGCAGTCCACGCTGCCTTAGCAATTCCAGCGCCTTCCATGTCGCGGTCAAATACAGTGACGCGCATGACGGCACCATTGCGAGTAACGGCCTGATAGCGACGACCCCGGCGAGTGGTCTCTTGCGCGAGCAATGAAATAACTGGATACCCGCTGCGCTCAAGCGTTAGTGCGATCGCAACACCGGACGGACGCGAGGTTGGTGTTCCCAAGGCATAACGAAGGATCAGTCCGATACCCCAACCGATCGTGATGGAGATGACTAAACCAGCGATCGCAATTGCTGAGCTCAGAATCGTCACGATCGTGACGGAACCGATCACGATGAAGCTAATAACGCTCCAAGGTCGACGATTCATGAGACGGGCAACGGTGATGAAGGCGATTAAGCCGCCAAGGATCGGGGCAGTTGATGCTCCGCCAGTGCTGGCCGATCCAGTCAGCGCAGTCAGCAAGCGAGGTGAGTCAATGGCGGTGATGATGCTCGACAGTGCAGTCAAGAAAAGGATGGCGACCAAAATTGCAAGGAGTGAATCAAAGAGCTGACGCACGCGCTTACGAGCGACCAACGAGATCGACGCTGCAATTGGTAATCCAAGGGTGCCGATGCCACCGATGACATTGAGCAGTAACACCACAAAACCTGGAAGCAGACTGGCAGTACTGGACAGATCGGAATCAATGCCGGCGCTGGTGCTGGAAGCAAACCAAGCAACCAGCACGATGCCTACGGTGATCGCGATTGCGAAGACGAATCGAGCCAAATCCAGCGGGCGGTGAACCCGAAGTGGGATAACACCATCTTCAATAATCAGGGTCTGCAACTGTCCGCCATCAAGTACGAGGGGATCACTGGGCCCATCGTCGAAACGTACGGGCTGGTCGGTCACGGCACCATCGTGTCAGATCGGGCAGATTCGGTGCCACGAACCCGTTCGGCGGGGGTAGCGAAGTCAGACCGAAGTGGTACGAATGCCTCATGGCAGTGATGGGTAGGGATCGCGGGCGGGCAGCCTGGCACCTGAACGTAGAACCCCTACCGCCAGCGTCAGTTCCCCTGCTTGATTCCCAGCAGCAGCACGTCGTAGACCACCGGCATGGCGCCTTACTCGTGCTGGCCGGCCCAGGTACCGGCAAGACCACCACGATCGTGGAAGCCATTGTCGCTCGACTCACTGATCCAACTGATCCCATTGCGCCAGAGCAGGTGCTGGCCCTGACGTTTGGTAAGCGCGCAGCAAGTGACCTTCGCGATCGTCTTGTTGGTCGTCTTGGTGGCGGCGTACTGCCCACGGTAGCCACCTTCCACTCCTTTGCCTTTGGTTTGCTCCAGCAAACAGCCACCGCCGAGGATTACCGCGAACCACCACAGTTGCTTTCTGGTGCTGAAGAAGATGTGCGCATTCGAGAGTTACTCATGGGTGCCGTTGAAGACGGAACCATCGATTGGCCCGATGATCTCGCGGGTGCTGTTTCCACGTTGGGATTAGCAAATGAGGTGCGTGCCGTGTTGGCTCGGGCCAAGGTGCTGGGTATCGCACCTGAACAACTTGAACGCATTGGGCGCACTTCACAACGGCCGGCGTGGGCAGCGGTCGGTCGTCTTGCTGCGCAAGAAGCTGATGTTATGGAATGGCAGAACGTTCTTGATTACGTCGAACTGTTGAGCGCTGCAGTGGCTCGTGCGCAAAGTGCGCATGTTGCACCAACCCTGCTACAGCAGTATCGATTGATCTGTGTTGATGAATACCAAGACACAGATCCGTTACAAGTTGCGTTGTTGCGCTCCTTGGTTGGCCCGAACACCACTCTGATTGCAGTTGGTGACCCGGATCAATCGATCTATGGATTCCGCGGCGCAGATCTCGGAGGTCTTCTTCGCTTCCCACAAGAGTTCGCAAGTGCAACGAAACCGGCACCGATTGTGGTGTTACGTCATACCCGGCGTTTTGGCCCGCAAATCCGTGATGCGGCTACGCGCATCATTTCCAAGGTTCGCCTTTCTCACCTTGATCCAGCCTTGCTTGAACAGCACCGCAACCCAGTGTGTGAAGGGACATCAACACCTGAAGCGATTCGGGTTGAGGTTTTTGATAGTGAGCTCATGCGTTCAGCTGGCATTGCTGCGCAAATGCGCACGCTGCACCTCCACGAAGGCATGCCGTGGTCGCAGATGGCTGTACTGGTTCGCAATAGTCAAGATATTGCAGGTATTCAACGAGCATTGGTACAAGCAGGGGTTCCTGCTGCAATCGCAACTGATGAAATTCCATTGCGGGCTGAACCAGCGATTGCGATCTTGCTTCGTGCACTTGAGGTTGCTGTTCGTCCCTCTCAAGTCACTACAGCCGATGCACTAGAGCTCGTCAGCGGTCCACTCTGCGGAATTGATCCAACGCGTCTGCGCGCCCTTGGTCGAGCCTTGCGTATTGCGGCACGCATTGATGATCCAACAATCACGCCAGCCCCGTCAGATGAGTTATTACGGGATGTATTGCGTGGTAGTCGCTCACTTCCTACTGATGAAAAACTTGTTGATGTCTGTGCGACGCTGCAGCAATTCATGAAGCTGATGAGTGATGCCCATCAGATGATCGAGCGCGGAGCAGCCCCTGCCGAAGTGTTGTGGTTGCTGTGGTCAGGTCAATGTATTGACCGCACCCGTGCGCATGGCTGGCCAGATCGATTGCGCCGACAAGCCCTTGATGGCTCACGCTCCGCAGACCACGATGTCGATGCTGTGATGGCGTTATTCGATGCGGCTGAGCGCGCTCAACAGCGATATCGCGGAGTTATTGGTGTGCGCAACTTCGTGCTGTCACTCCAAGAACAACACTTAGCAGCCGAGCCAGTCTCTGAGCGTGGAGTGCAAGGCGATGTGGTGCGCGTGCTCACTGCTCACCGTGCGAAAGGCCAACAGTGGGATGCCGTGTGGATTGCGGGTACCCAAGAAGGTCAATGGCCTGACCTTCGCCCGCGCGGAAGCGTCTTGGAGTCAGACCGATTAATGGTTGACGGTGTTGGTCCGGCACTGAGCCCAAGTGCATTACTGGCAGAAGAGCGGCGGTTGATGTACGTCGCCCTCACTCGAGCTCGCCGTCAATGCGTGATCACCACCTTGCAGGTCGCAGAAGATGCAGGAACACAACCAAGTCGATTCCTTTCGGAGCTTGAAGTGCCTTGGGTGCACGCAGATCGTCGGCCGCGCTTTACTACATCTTTGGCTGCCTTAGTCGGCAAATTACGGTTGGCAGCTATTGATTCAAGTAACTCACCAGCCATGCGCCAGGCAGCAATGCGCACACTTGATGAACTCGCTGGTGCCATTGATGATGCCGGGCTTGCACTCGTGCCAGCTGCAGCATCATCAACTTGGTGGGGGATGGAGGAACTCAGTGTGCGCGAAACGCCAGTACGCGAGAGCGACGAACCTATTCGCTTATCAGGAAGTGCCATCGATTCAATTGGCGATTGCCCACTGAAGTGGTTCTTAGAACATGATGTTCACGCGGAAGTACCCCGAGGTGAGGCAACCAAATTCGGCAGCGTGATTCACGCCGTGGCTGACTTCATTGCTAAAGGTGAAGTGCCACAGGATCTTGATGCCGCAGATGCTTTCGTGGATCGAGTCTGGCGCGATCTGCGCTTTGAAGCCCCGTGGCAAAGCACTGCAGAGCGCGCTATTGCTCGTGAGGCTATCCAACGTTTCTTGAATTATCACCAGGGCGCCCAACGTGAATTGGTGGGCACTGAAGATGAGTACTCGGCACAGATTGAAGTGCCAACGCCTGATGGTGGCACTGAGCAGGTCAGGCTAGGCGGTTTCATTGATCGCATTGAGCGCGACGATGACGGTAATTATGTGCCCATTGATTTAAAGAACATGAAAACGCCACCCGCAGAAAAAGAGATCCCTGAACATGCGCAATTGGGTGTCTATCAATTGCTGTTGCGGGAAGCCGGATATGACGTGGGTGGCGCGGCGTTAGTGCAATTGCGCGCTGATGAGAAAGGCAGTCCTGATTTTCCAAAAGTCCAAATTCAGGAGCCTTTGCCGCGCGAGTCACCAACCTGGATCGAACTCAAACTCGGTGATGCTGCCCAAACTCTGCGAGATGAAGCCTTTGATGCGCGGGAAAACTCACTTTGCAAATTCTGCGCCTATCGAACAAGTTGTCCAACACAGACACAAGGCAAGCAGGTGTTGTCATGAGTCGTGACCTCACTCGTGCACAGCTCGATGCTGTCATGGGATTTGCTGTCAGTGATGAACAGTGGGCAATTATTAGCGCACCACTTGAGCCAAATGTTGTGGTCGCCGGTGCTGGCTCAGGAAAGACCACCTCGATGGCGGCTCGCGTCGCGTATGTCGTTGGCAGTGATCACGTTGCGGCAGAGAAAATTTTGGGCCTGACCTTCACGAACAAGGCGGCGGCTTCTCTCGGTGCAAATATGCGTAAAACATTACGTCATTTGGAAGCAGATGGACTGCGTCCAGCCGGGCTAGACCTTGGTGAAGATGAAAGCGTCGCCGGTGAACCATCTGTACTGACGTACAACTCATTTGCGTCGCGAATCTTGAGTGAACATGGCATTCGTCTTGGGCGAGAACCAGGAGCACGCTTACTCAATGAAGGCTTTCGCGAACAGTTGGCCTATCGCGTGGTGTGTTCAAGTGCATTGCCACTTGAAGAATTTGGCACAGGTCCTGATTCCCTGACCTCAAACCTGCTCAGCCTCGATGACCAATGCAGTGAACTCGATATCACGCCAGAAGCAGTTATTGCTTGGGATACCAAGCTCATCAATGACATGAATGCTGCCGAGTTAGGTCCTGGCAAGTTCCAAAAGAATGCTGGTGAAATACGTGAGACGGCCAAGAAGCGCCGTCATCTTGCGCGTTTGGTTCTTGAATGGCGGGCCGCAAAAGAACGCTACGACGTCATCGATTACACCGATCAGACTCGATTGGCTCTTGAGTTGGTTCGACGTTTCCCTGAAGTGGCGCAAAGCGTGCGCGAGCAATTCACGCTGGTGCTCCTTGACGAGTATCAAGACACATCCATTGCGCAACGCAAGTTATTGCAAGAGCTATTCCCCAATGGGCATGCGGTGACTGCCGTAGGTGACCCATGCCAAGCCATCTATGGCTGGCGCGGGGCAAGCGTGGACAACATCGATCATTTTCCTGACCACTTCCCGGCAGTACGCGCTGGAAAGACAGTGCCAGCATCGAGGTATGTCCTGAGCGCTAATCGCCGATCGGGCTTCAACATATTGAAGGTCGCCAATGATCTGTCTAAGGGTCTTCGCGATTTTCATACTGGTGTTGAAGAATTGAAGTGGGCACAGTCAGCTAAAGGCGCCGGACTGGTCACGATTGGCATGTTTGAGCGATCGACGCAGGAGCGCGAGTGGATCATTGATCGCATTGCAAGGATCGGTGAGGGTCTACAAGGCAAATGGGGTTCGATCGCGATCCTGGCCAGCAATGGCAAGGAGCTTGCAGCCTTTGATGCACTTTTACAAGAAGCCAATATCCCTACCCAGCTTCATGGTGCAGCAGGGTTACTCAATCAGCCCATCATTATTGATGTGCGCAGCCTTTTGCAGGCAGTAGTTGATCCGGTAGCTAATGGATCAATGGTGCGATTGCTCAGCGGTCCTCGATGGAGGATTGGGGTACGTGATCTTGTGGGATTGGGTACTCGTGCTGCGTACCTCGCTGGTGGTTCACGAAAAGTAGATGCACAGAGCGTGGCGCAAGCCTTAGATGCTGCAGTAGCCGGCGCGGATCCAGTTGAAATGACCTCACTGAGCGATGCCGCGATGGATCTTGGTGACTTACATCAGTATTCGCCACAAGCGGCTGTTCGCTTTGCGCAATTCGGTAGTGAGCTACAGCATCTGCGTCATTATGCAGCCGAACCACTTCCGGAATTCCTCACTCGAGTGCTGCGTGTGACCGGACTTGATGTTGAACTTGCGATGGCACCTCCACAAACCCAATTGGCGTGGATGACGTTCGCCAAGCTTGCAGCTGAGTTCACTGATCTCGATGGACGTTCAACGCTGAGCGCATTTCTGAGACGACTCAACGATGCAGAACGTTTCGATGTGGATCTCAAGGTAGATGTCGTGCAGCGCACAGATGCGGTGCAGTTGATGACTATTCACAAAGCCAAAGGTCTTGAGTTTCCGGTTGTTATCGTGCCTGGTTTTGTTGAAGGTGCCTTCCCGGGTGGAAACTCGCGCAGCAGGTGGATGAAGAGTGCTGCGGTCATCCCATGGGAACTACGCGAAGATAAAACTGATGCGCTGACCAGCTACCCAGCACGAGATCGATCACCCACGGCTAAAGAATTCGATGCATACGTTGAGGTGTTGCGCGATCATGATCTTCTTGAAGACCAGCGCCTTGCCTATGTCGCACTAACGCGCGCGGAAAACTCATTGATCGCCACGGGTCACTGGTGGGGCTCTACACAGCAGAAGTCACGTGAGCCCGGGCGCTACCTGGAGCAAGTTCGCAGCACGAGCGAAGATTTCGATGATGCAATTGCATATTGGCATGAGGATCCAGTAGTCGAAAAGAATCCGTATCTTGAAGAGGTTGAAGGCTTTGCTTGGCCGGCTCCCTTGGAACAACCGGCACAGGTTCGCGCTCTCGCTGAACTTGTTGCATTGGTGAACCACGAATCCGAATTGCCACTGAGTCCGGTGGAGTCCCTCACTGTTGCCCAATGGAATGACGATGCTCGAGTTCTCATGCAAGAGGCTCGTAAACTTCGTGAACCAATCGTCGAAGTACCACTGCCAGCATCAGTTTCAGCAAGCGTACTTATTCGTGCGATGCGTGAACCAGAACAACTTGCCCGTGACCTTGCACGTCCAATGCCATCTCCTAGTTCTGCCGCATCGACACGCGGTACCGCCTTCCATACCTGGGTAGAAACGCAATATGGTCAGCAGTCGTTACTCGATCCTGATGATTTACCAGGCAGTGGTGATCACGACATTGTTAGCGATGAACAACTCACTGAACTCAAGGAAGCCTTTAGCCACAGTGCATTTGCACAACTCACTCCTGTTGCGATTGAACAACCATTTGCCATGGTGATTGGCGGGCGAGTGGTGCGAGGGCGAATTGACGCAGTGTTCGCGACTAATGGGCGCTTTGACGTGATCGACTGGAAAACAGGCAGTGCCAAGTCTGCTGATGAAATGCAGTTAGCGCTGTATCGCCTGGCATGGTCGCGCATTGCCAACGTGCCGGTGGAACATATCGATGCGGGATTCTTAATGGTGAGCACAGGAGAAGTCCTACGGCCTGTATTGCCAGACCTTTCACACCTTCTTCAGTAGCGCTACTTATCCTCAACCACGATTGGTTCGGCGCCATCGGTTTCATGCTGACGTTGCGCGATTGCCGCACCAGCTTCTTCGGTAGGTACTGGTCGAACACCGATTAGCTTTCGCATCCATTCGCGGGCGGGTTCTTCAATGAATTTCCACATCAGCCACGCGATCACGAGCGCTCCAATAACAAGGCCGATCACACCAAGTGTGTACAACCCGCCACCGTCAATGCCGGCAGCCTTCATACCTGCCCGCCATAAGCCGAACCAGACCAAGTGAGTCATGTAGAGCGAGTAAGAGATGAAGCCACCAAGCACCAAGGCTTGAGTACCCAACGTTTTGGTAAGACCACGACGAGAAAGTGCGAGTGCACCAATCCAAGCAATGAGTAGTGGCACCAAGAGCAAGTGGAAGTACGGAGGCAGCGGCTCGCTATCTTCACCAAGATTCAACTGTGGTGGTTGTGCGGCTGGCATATTTGCCAGAATCACCGAGCCAATCACAACAAGGATCGGCAAGATGATCGTCAGCCACGTTGCAATCCGCTCAACCTTTGGTGCGGGATCTCCCTGAAGTCCTGGGTGAAGTCGGGAAACAACGAGGTAGGTGATGCCACCGGCGATGAACTCGGTGAGCACTCGAATAGTTGAGCCCCAGTTATCGGTGTAATACGAGTCAGTCGTGTTCAATCCGTACGCGAGAAGTGGAATAAGCACGATGACCCAAGCAACCAGCAGGCCCCACGTTGGAAGTGATCGTCGAAAACGCCAAAGCACCAACACAATGAATGGGAACAGCAGGTAAACCAGCCACTCCATTGAGAGCGACCACGCGACAAAGTTCCAACCACGCTGTGGCTGTGATCCCCATTCTTGAATCATCAGTAGGTTCTTGATGAAGTCCCAAGGGGTGAGCCAATCTCGATCAAGTGCATCACCAGTGACTTTGGCTTGGGCAAACACGGCGACACCTGCAACGACCAGCATCACCAGATGTACTGGATAGATGCGACCTAAACGCAGCCAGAGGAAGAAGCCAGAAGCTTTGACCTTGACCTTCTCACCCATGCGCTCCAGATATGTGTGGGCCAAGATGAAGCCAGACAGTGCGAAGAAGAGATCAACGCCCAATCGACCGACCCGGAAGAAGTCTGACAAGACAGGAATCCCAACTAAGCCAATCGTGGCTAAGGGCACCTGCAGGTGATAGAGCAGTACCCAAGCTGCAGCAAGAAAGCGAACGCCGGTGAGTTGGCGAATAAAGACGTTCACAAGTACTCCTGTCGAATTCTTAAGACCTGATCGTGGCACGGCAATAGGCTCACCCTCGTGACGAACACCCTTCTCTTCGACGATCTGTTGTTCACGCGGGCTGGGTTGGATCGAGCAGCGCATCTACGTACAGATGAAGCATTCTTGGCATCCTTGCTCACGGCGAACACGTGTGGCGTATGGGTGCATCGGGGTGAGTCTCCGTTAGATGTTGATTCCAATGACGGCGAACTGTTAGTAACTGATGGTCAAAAAGCAGCTGCGTTCATTGCTGGAGACTTCTCGCGCCTCAGTTTCCTGGGTCTGGATCCTGATGGAACGCCCTTTATTGCTGTGCACCTCAAGGATCGAGAAGAACTTGATGGCGAGCAGATCTGGGTAGGTCTGCGGGATGCCCGCAAACTCCCTGATCTCCATGCTTCGGCTTTTGTTACCGCTGTTGGTCTGGACAACTGGCGCAATAAACACAAGCGATGCACGGTGTGCGGTGAAGAGCTCGTTGTTACACAAGCGGGTTGGACCTTGCATTGTGCTGCGCACGAGATGGATCACTTCCCTCGTACAGATCCTGCGATCATCGTGTTGGTGCGTGATCGCGACGATCGGGCGTTATTGGGTCGCCAAGCAAGTTGGCCTGAAGGCCAGATGTCGACGATCGCGGGGTTTGTTGAACCAGGGGAATCAGCAGAAGATGCTGTTCGACGTGAAGTCTTTGAAGAAACAGGTGTTGTGATTGGTAAGTCCAATTCCGCTCTTACCTATTGCGGAAGTCAACCGTGGCCCTTTCCTGCATCGCTGATGTTGGGTTACCAAGCCCTTGCTGAACACAATGCGATAAACGTTGATCAACATGAGATTGCTGAAGCGCGTTGGTTCACTCGAGAGGAAATGCGTAGCGCGTGCGAACAAGGTGAACTGAAGCTGCCACCCAGTACGTCGATTTCGCGCCAGCTCATCGAGCGCTGGTTTGGGGAGCCGCTACCAGGTCATTGGTCGCGCTAGAGGCTGCTGAGCTTTTCTTTGACCTGAGCTAGCGATGGGTTGGTCATTGCAGTGCCGTCGGCGAACACAATTGTTGGTACGGTTTGGTTGCCTCCATTGACCTGCTCGACCATGGCTGCAGCAGCCGGATCTTGCTCAATGTCGACCTCTTCGAAGGCAATTCCCTCTCGGCCAAACTGTGCCTTGAGGCGCTGGCAGTAGCCGCACCATGGAGTGCTGTACATGATCATGAGTACACGGTAACCGGTGGAGCAGGTGTCGGACTAGGGCACTACCGTGCGAGGAATGACTCCAGAGTCCATCCTCGATCAGCTCGATGACGAGCAGCGTGCTGTTGCCGCTGCCGTCCACGGGCCAGTTGTGGTGCTCGCGGGAGCTGGCACGGGTAAAACCCGAGCGATCACTCATCGCATTGCCTATGCCACGGCGACAGGTGCACATGAGCCTCGCCGCACTTTGGCCGTCACTTTTACCACTCGGGCTGCTGGCGAAATGCGCTCGCGGCTTCGTGAGCTAGGTGTTGATGGCGTTGGTATCCGCACCTTCCATGCCGCGGCCTTGCGTCAACTTCGCTACTTTTGGCCTCGACTTTCCGGCAATGAATTTCCACAATTACTTCCAAGCAAGGCGCGACTCGTTGCTGAAGCTGCAGCCTCGTGCGGTCTTTCTACTGACCAAGCACTCGTGCGTGACCTTGCCTCCGATATTGAGTGGTCCAAGGTTCATGAAATTGGCGCTAGCGATCTTGGCCGTGACCCTCAGGCGTTCACGCGTACCTGGAGCATGGATATTGGTGATGTCTCGCGCACCTATGCCGCATACGACGATCTCAAAGCGCGCCGCGGTTATTTAGATTTTGAAGATGTGCTGCTCGTTACTGTTGGTGCACTGCGTTCTCGTCCAGATATTTTGGATGAAGTGCATCAGAACTATCGATGGTTCACAGTTGACGAGTATCAGGACATTAACCCAGTGCAACACCGCCTGCTCAATCTTTGGCGCGGTGATCGCGATGAAGTCTGTGTTGTTGGCGATGTAAGCCAGACCATTTATTCGTTCACCGGAGCCTCCCCAGACTTCTTGGTGAACTTCCGCATCGAATTTAAAGACGCCTCGCATATTGAGCTTGTGAATTGTTATCGCTGCGCGGAACCAATCGTGGCCGCAGCAAATGCGGTGATTGCGCAAAGCAACACACCTGCCTCTTTGCAATTGCGCGCGGTGCGCAGTGGTGGCGTAAAGCCAGTAGTGAAGTCATACGACGATGATGTTGAGGAAGCAACCTCAGTTGCCAATGCAATTGCCGAACTCATTGAGAAGGGCACCTCGGCCAAAGATATTGCGGTGCTCTTCCGTGTAAATGCGCAGTCGGCTGAACTTGAATCAGCACTGACCGAACGTGGTGTCCCAATCATGTTGCGCGGAGTTGAACGCTTTTTTGATCGCGCTGAAGTGCGCGAAGGCGTCACTCGTCTGCGCGGTGCGGCTCGGGCCGGTGGGAGTGCAGGCGTTCTTGGCGATGAAGTACGGGCAGTCCTGGGAGCCGCGGGTTGGGCAGAGCAACCACCCAAGGGTGGTGGTGCCGTGCGTGAACGATGGGAGTCCCTTTCAGCACTTGTCGCGTTGGCAGACGAGCACAACGAACTGGATCTCTCCGCATTCATAGGTGAGTTAGATCGCCGTGCCGAGAATCAACACGCACCCGTCGCTGACGCAGTGACTCTTGCTTCCTTGCACTCGGCAAAAGGCTTGGAATGGAGCGCAGTCTTCATCGTGGGATGTAGTGAAGGACTCCTACCACTGCAATACGCCGAGACCGATGAAGCTATTGAAGAAGAACGACGTCTGTTTTATGTCGGTGTTACTCGTGCCAAGGATCTGTTGCACTGTTCATGGGCGAAATCTCGTCAGCCAGGCGGCCGATCAAGTCGTCAGCCAAGCCCGTTCTTGCGTGCCTTTGGAGCAAGTGGAATATCTGGTGGCCCGCAAGCTCGAGTGCACTTGGGTTCCAATAAGCCGCGTTCTGAGCGTGTGCGCAAAGGACCTGCAAAATGCCGAGTCTGCAAAAAAGCCCTCGTCACGGCGCAAGAGCGCACTCTTGGGCATTGTCACACCTGCCCAGTTGATCGCGATGAGCACACTTTTGGCGCATTACGTCAGTGGCGGTTGCTACTCTCACGTGAACGAGAGGTGCCGGCCTACGTGATCTGTACTGATGCAACGCTGTTGGCAATTGCAGAGCAAAAGCCACAATCACTCGAAGCGCTTGCTGATATTCCGGGCATCGGTCCAGCCAAACTTGCAGAGTTTGGCGAAGACATTCTTGATGTGATTCGCGCGCAGGTTTAGTCGGACTTGTAGCCCGGAACCCACCTCTCA
>WLOE01000029.1 GCA_009699465.1 Actinomycetota bacterium
GGATTAGGGCAGTTGTGCCCCTACGTGGGGGAATCGGCTACCTTGAACCCTTACTTCATTGAAAGGTATGGGCGGCGTGGACAGTTTTGGTGCCAAAGGAAATCTGCACGTTGGAGCACATTCCTATGAGATTTTCCGGATTGCAACGGTCCCAGGTAGTGATCGCCTCCCATTCACGCACAAGGTTCTTCTTGAGAACCTGCTTCGTACAGAAGATGGCGCAAACATCACCAAGGAGACGATTGCCTCGCTAGGCAACTGGGATCCAGCTGCGCAGCCAAGTGAAGAAATACAGTTCACGCCGGCACGCGTGGTGATGCAGGACTTCACTGGCGTGCCAGTGGTGGTTGATCTGGCAACAATGCGCGAAGCGGTAGCCGAACTAGGTGGAGACGCCAGCAAGATTGAGCCGCTAGCACCGTCTGAACTCGTGATCGATCACTCGGTCATTGTTGATTTCTTCGGAACTCAAAATGCAGAAGCGCTCAACGTCGATCTTGAATACGAACGCAATCTCGAGCGTTACCAGTTCCTGCGGTGGGGTCAAGGCGCCTTTGAAGAATTCAAGGTGGTGCCACCAGGCACCGGCATCGTGCATCAGGTCAATATTGAAAACCTCGCCCGGGTGATCATGGCTCGTGGTGGACAGGCTTACCCAGACACCGTTGTGGGTACCGACTCACACACCACGATGGTCAACGGACTTGGCGTTTTGGGCTGGGGTGTTGGCGGCATTGAAGCTGAAGCAGCAATGCTCGGGCAGCCAGTGTCGATGTTGATTCCACGTGTTGTTGGTTTCAAACTTCGGGGTGAATTGCCTCAGGGTGCAACCGCAACAGATCTCGTGCTGACCATCACTGACATCCTGCGCAAGCACGGAGTCGTTGGCAAGTTTGTTGAGTTCTATGGCGAAGGTGTGAGCGCTGTGCCGCTAGCGAACCGCGCAACTATCGGAAATATGAGTCCTGAGTACGGCAGCACCGTGGCGATCTTCCCGGTCGATGAAGCAACCGTTGATTACTTGCGTCTCACGGGTCGGTCCGAAGAACAGATAGCACTCGTTGAAGCGTATGCAAAGGAACAGGGCTTGTGGCACAACGCCGAGCATGAGCCGGTGTACTCCGAGTATCTCGAACTGGACTTGGCAACGATCGTTCCGTCTATCGCAGGGCCAAAGCGTCCGCAAGATCGCGTACTGCTCTCGGAATCAAAGAGTGCATTCGAAACTGCATTGAATGACTACACGAAGTCACCAGCTGCATTGGCTGAAGTAATCATCAACGGCACAACTTCAGAAATTGGTCACGGTGCCGTAACGGTTGCCGCGATCACCTCATGTACCAACACTTCCAATCCGTTCGTGATGTTGGGTGCCGGCTTGCTTGCAAAGAAGGCGGTTGAGCGTGGTCTGACACGCGCCCCTTGGGTGAAAACTTCCCTTGCCCCGGGTTCAAAGGTTGTCGCTGATTATTACGACAAGGCTGGCTTAACGCCGTATCTCAACCAACTCGGTTTCGACATTGTTGGTTATGGATGCACTACCTGTATCGGTAACTCTGGTCCGCTGATCCCTGAAGTGAGTGCAGCGGTGAACGAGCATGACCTTGCAGTGGTGTCGGTGCTCAGTGGCAACCGCAACTTTGAAGGTCGCATCAACCCTGACATCAAGATGAACTACTTGGCATCCCCTCCACTTGTCGTTGCGTATGCAATCGCGGGCACGATGGATATTGATCTAGCAACAGAACCTTTGGGCTATGACTCTGACGGCAAGGGTGTGTTCCTTGCTGATGTGTGGCCAAGTGCGAATGAAGTGGCAGCGGTGGTGAACTCAGCGATTGATGCAGATATGTTCTCCTCGCGCTACAAGGACGTCTTTGCTGGCGATGCACGCTGGCAAAACTTGCCTACGCCAAGTGGGGATCTCTTTGCTTGGGATCCGCAGAGCACCTATGTGCGCAAGCCGCCGTACTTCGAAGGTATGGGACGCACGCCGTCTCCGGTCAACGACATCACCGGTGCACGTGTACTTGCGGTTCTCGGTGACTCCGTTACCACTGATCACATTTCACCTGCGGGCAACATTAAAGCTGATAGCCCAGCTGGCGTGTATTTGGCTGAACACGGTGTTGATCGCGCGGACTTCAACTCATATGGATCACGCCGTGGCAACCATGAAGTGATGATCAGAGGCACATTCGCAAATATTCGTTTGAAGAACCTCATGCTTGACGGTATCGAGGGCGGCTTCACCGTTGACCTCACGAATGCAGATGAGCCAGTCGTATCTATTTACGATGCTGCGCAGAGTTATGCCAAGCATGGAACACCCTTGGTGATTTTGGCTGGCAAGGAGTACGGCTCAGGTTCATCGCGTGACTGGGCAGCAAAGGGAACTGCGCTGCTAGGAGTTCGCGTAGTTATCGCCGAGTCTTATGAACGCATTCACCGCTCCAACCTCATCGGCATGGGCGTATTGCCATTGCAGTATCAGGCTGGCGTGAGCGCACAGACTCTTGGACTCACTGGTGAAGAAGTCATAACAGTCAAGGGTGTTGTTGAACTGAACGATGGCACCACGCCACGTGAAGTAGCAGTGGAAGCGGTCAAGCAAGACGGATCCGTTGTGGAGTTCAATGCGCTAGTGCGCATCGACACTCCAGGCGAAGCTGACTACTACCGCCACGGCGGCATTTTGCAGTACGTCCTTCGTTCACTGCTCTAAATGACACCGGCAGGCTGGCCTCATGGTTTGGTTCCCCCAGGACATGAAGACTTCATCAGCGAAACTGTGAAATGGCTCCTGGATATAGGACCGGCCGACTTGCGCTCATCAGCCTTGCGGCAGTACCCGCTGGCCCTAGCGCTGTATTTGGAGTCCTATGTCACGGGTGCCCTTGAGGGATCTCGGGTGGGATATAGCCAAACCCGAACCAACCTGGATGGTGTGTTGCAGGCCTTCGATTTGGAAATCGTGCAACAAGCCTTGGCCGCAGAAGGGGCCAGATTAGTCGCTCTCCAGCGTGAAATCATGCTGGTGGTCGAAGGCCTGCGCAGCACTGCTCCACACGCGTAAGGGCCTAGAATGAACCGGTGAGCCTGTTAGCCAGAATCCGCGACCCGCGTGATGTCCGGGCTCTCACCCCAGCGCAATTGCCGGTTCTCGCGGCTGAAATTCGGGCCTTCCTTGTCGCCAAGGTTTCGGCGACCGGAGGCCACCTTGGACCCAACCTCGGTGTCGTTGAACTAACTATTGCGCTCCATCGAATATTTCAATCTCCCAACGACGCCATCATTTGGGATACAGGGCATCAGTCGTACGTGCACAAGATTGTGACCGGCCGCGCTTCGGGCTTTGATCAATTACGCCAAGCAGGGGGACTGTCTGGTTACCCAAGCCGCGCTGAGAGCGTGCATGACATTGTCGAAAACTCGCATGCCTCAACCTCGCTTTCCTATGCCGATGGTTTGGCCAAGGCTTGGGAATTACGCGGACTCCTAGGCAAACAGCATGTTGTTGCGGTTATTGGTGATGGTGGGCTTACTGGCGGTATGGCATGGGAGGCGCTCAACAACATTGCAGGTTCGCAACGTCAGGTCGTAATCGTGGTGAACGACAATGAGCGTTCATACTCACCAACGATCGGTGGATTGGCACATCATCTTTCTACCCTACGCACCAACCGCAGCTACGAACGTTTCATGGATTGGGGCAAGCGGGTTCTTCAGCGCACTCCAGTGGTGGGTAATCCGATTTACGGGACTTTGCATGGGATGAAAAAGGGTGTCAAAGACATCATGGCTCCGCAGGGCATGTTTGAAGATCTGGGTTTGAAATACATCGGGCCGGTCGATGGTCATGACGAAACCGAACTCGAACATGCACTCACGCGTGCTAAGGAATTTAATGGACCAGTGATCGTTCATGTCATCACCGAAAAGGGGCGTGGCTACGCTCCGGCTGAAGCTGATGATGCTGATCGCTTCCATGGTGTGGGGATCATTGATCCTGATACAGGTATTCCCATTGCTGTATCAGGCCCAACATGGACGTCTGCGTTTGCAGATACGCTTGTTGAGGCTGGTCGTTCCCGAACTGACCTTGTAGCGATCACTGCAGCCATGCTTGGACCAACTGGTCTCAATGCTTTTGCGCAGGCCTTCCCTGAGCGCACGTTTGACGTTGGTATCGCTGAACAACATGCAACCACAAGCGCTGCCGGATTAGCATTTGGCGGATTACACCCCGTGGTCGCTTTATACGCAACGTTTCTCAATCGTGCCTTTGATCAAGTGCTGATGGATTGCGCACTTCACAATGCAGGGGTTACCTTCGTGCTTGATCGCGCCGGCATCACAGGCGACGATGGAGCAACGCATAACGGAATCTGGGATTTGTCCATACTGCAGGTGGTACCTGGACTTCGTATTGCTGCACCTCGCGATGAGGTCACATTGCGCGCTGAGTTCAAAGAGGCAATCGAAGTGCAAGACGCACCAACAGTTGTGCGTTTTCCCAAAGGCGCACTCCCTCCTGTGTGCCAGGCGCTTCGACAGGTTGGCGGCGTAGATGTACTCGCTGAAGCTGGTGACGGCCATGTCCTCATTGTCAGTGTCGGTGCATTTGCTCAGTTGAGTTGTGAAGTTGCTGAACGCCTGAACGATCAAGGGATTGGTAGCGTTGTAGTGGATCCGCGTTGGGTGAAACCGGTACCTTTGGCCGTTGTTGACATGGCCCGTTCCGCCAAACTCGTTGTGGTCATTGAAGACGGTATGCGCACCGGCGGTGTAGGGGCTGCAGTGAGTCAGGCCCTACGTGATGCAAATGTAGAGGTACTCGTGCGAAATATTGGTTTGCCTGACGAGTTCTTGGAACATGGCAAACGTGCAGATTTATTGAAGCAATTTGGTCTTACTTCTCAAGATATTTCACGCACGATTGTTGAAACCGTCGCAGTTCAGGGAAATCAAGAAGCAATTACTCGTCAGACTTCAATTCAGCAGTAGCAAGTAGTCCACTTGCGAAGATTGGACTTGTCAATTCAATTTGCCAACTCCTAGCGCCTTGAACGCTCAAGAATTCAACTATTGCATCCTGATGAATATTCTCGGGTGGCTCCCAGCACAGTCTGCGAGCAAACTCAGGAGTCAAAAGATTCTCAACTGGGATATTCACTCGTTCGGAAAGTTCTCGTAATCCTTCGCGAACGGCCTCAAGTCGAACAGCAGCTGCTGGATTTTTATTGACCCATGTCCGAGGGGGAGGCAATCCCTCGTTCGGACTGCTGCTTACAGGCCAAGTATCGGGTGGTTCATTGAGAGCTTCACTGATAGCTGACCACCACAATGATCGTCGTCGTGTTTGGCCACGGCCGGAAAATGCGGGGATTTTTCCCAAATCATCTGAACTCGTTGGGACTTCTGTAGCAGCGGCTACGATTGCAGCATCAGGCAAAATACGACCGGGAGCAATGTCTTCACGTTGAGCTGTGGTGTCGCGTGCATTCCACAAAGCTCGCACAATCGCTAACTGCTGCCCTTTACGAAGCTTATGAATTCCGGAAGTGCGTCGCCAAGGCTCCTCGCCGCGATTCTTAGCGCGAAAAGTTAGGAGTGCATCAAATTCCTGTTGCGCCCATTGATCTTTTCCCGCGGTTATGAGTTCGCTCTGGAGTACGTCCATGAGTTCGATCAGAAGTTCCACATCAAGTGCTGCGTAGCGAAGCTGGGCCTTGGTCAGAGGTCGCAGGGACCAATCGGTGGCGCCATGACCCTTTTCCAGAATTTCACCGAGTTCAGATTCAACCAATGCTCCGAGGCTGACTCGCTCGCGTCCAAGGAGGCGACCAGCCAGTTCGGTATCGAAGAGTGAAGTCGGGTAAAGACCCAATTCATTGAGGCAGGGAAGATCTTGCGATGCGGCATGCAAAATCCAAGGCACTTCTTTCAGGGCACTGATAAGCGATGAAAAATCATCGATACCGATGGGATCGATGAGTGCAGTTCCTGCACCTTCACGACGAATTTGAATTAAGTACGCTCGCTGGCTGTATCGAAAGCCCGATGCCCGTTCAGCGTCAAGGGCAACGGGTCCAGACCCCTGGGCGAGAAGCGAGCTATACGCCTGGAGCTGTGTTGTGGTGATGATTGGATCTGGTACGCCATCGCGAGGTTCATGTTCTCGCGTGAGCTCAAGAGGTTCTTCCACTAACGCTGAGCCCGCGTCTTGCTTCGCATTACGTGGGAAATATCCTCAGGTAATGGCTGAAGGCCGGCGGCATGATCGAGCAACCTGAGCCACGCACGCGTATGTCGATCCATGTATTTGCTGATATCACCATCAATTGTTGTCGGCGTCCATGAGGCGCGCATCTCAAGATAACCATCTGTTGGCCGATCACTCATCGTGCCAAAGGAACGCCCTGCATTTCGAGTGATGGTGCCACCGAGCTGTAAGTATTCACATTCACTGGATAAGAGTGATTCAGTAAGCCAACTCCAGCCCACCTCATGCAGGAGAGGGTCATCGATGAGATCAGCTTCGAGCGAGGCGCGAACAAACACCACGGCACGAAAGGTGCCTTCCCACTCATCAACACCATCGGGATCGTGCAACAACACAAAGCGACCGCTGGCAAGATCCTCTTCGCCCGTGGAGTCAGCGGTGAGTGCTAGGGCAAACGGTGCCAGCCTGCTCGGGGCAGGGGCCTCTTCGAGCTCGAATTCGGGGCGGCATGTCACGGTGCGGATGCGCGAGACGGCCGCCTCAAAGGCTTGATCTTGGGAAGTAAGCGCTCGCATCCCAACAGGCTATTGGGACGAACCGGACGGACGGCCGCAGACTCGCCGGCAGAGCTAGGTTGGGTTGGGCCCTTCTTCCAGGGTGAGCGCGATGGAGTTAATGCAGTAGCGCAAGTCCGTAGGGGTGCCGTAACCCTCACCTTCAAAGACGTGACCCAGGTGGCTTCCGCATGATCCACAACGTACTTCAGTACGAATGCTGCCCATTGAGGCATCCTCGAGGTACACCACTCGGTCTTGCGCTAGCGGGGCATAAAAACTTGGCCAGCCACAATGCGAGTCAAACTTTGTGGTGCTGCGAAAAAGCTCGGCATTACAAGCCTTGCACGAGTACACGCCTTCGGTCTTCGTGTCGGTGTATTCACCGACAAAGGGTGCCTCGGTGCCCGCTTGGCGAAGTACGTAGTACTCCTTCTCCGAAAGCTGGTCACGCCATTGGTTCTCGGATTTGAGAACCGCAAAGCTTTGACCGTCAGGACGAGTTGTCTGATCGTTCATTGGTGAATTTCCCATGGGCGCAACGTACTCGCAATCATGACTCTGGGCTAGATCTGACGGCATGATGGGGTGACACGAGAACAGGGGTACGACGTGAGCGAAATGCTCGATACTCAGACCGCTTGGTTAGATGAAGCGGAGTTGGCTTCGGCACGCGACCGATTGCCGATTGTGTATGTCGATGCGGTTCCTGTGAGAGTTGATGCGCTGGGGCAAGTTACAGAAGTTGGTCTGCTGCTTAGGGTACTGCCCGATGGAAGCATCAGTCGGGCCATCGTTTCGGGACGGGTTCTTTACGGAGAGCGTCTTCGTGACGCATTGATGCGGCATTTGGAAAAAGATCTAGGTCCCATGGCTATGCCACGCATTCCCACGTCACCACAGCCTTTCACGGTGGTTGAGTATTTTCCTGATCCAGAAATCACTGGTTTTCACGACCCACGTCAGCACGCGGTTTCGTTGGCCTATGTCGTGCAAATCGACGGTGATTGCGCACCTTCGCAATCGGCACTTGATCTCATTTGGGTTTCACCGCAGGAAGCCGTATCGATGGCTTTTCAGTCTCAAATGGGTGGCGGTCAAGATCGTCTCGTACGGATGGCGCTCGCACACTGCGGTGTCTTGGCATAAGGAGCCTAGATGGCAAATCAAGCAAAGAAGATCAATGGGCGCGCGATTTCCGGCGTCATCGTCGCAGTGATTGCATTCATCATCGTTGTTCAGAACACGGCATCAGCTGAGATTCAATTCTTGGGTTGGAGTTGGAATATGCCAATCTGGCTCATCTTGTTGATCATGTTTGTTCTGGGCATGCTTCTTGGCGGCGTCGTTCGAGCGGGTGTTCGCAAATTGCGCGGAGCGCAACCCAAGACTCCTTAGTCGTCGTAGGGATCGATACCCAAAAGTGTTTCATCTTCTGGCGTGAGGGTTTCATCGAGTTCTTCATCACCAATTACATGCATCGCTAGCTCTTCCGCGGTTTTCCATACACCTGGATCGCCGGTGTGTCGTGGATCGTTACTTCCATCGTGGGCATCTTCCATGATGAGCACTTCCTCAGCGTTCTCCAGCGGGTAGAGGTAGCCATCAAGTTCACCTTCACCAGTGCCACCATGAAGTGCGGCTTCAAGAGCTTCTGCTTCCATGATCATGGCGAGTCGATCTGCTTGATCAGCACTATCACCAGAGGTATCGCTGAATATGGCGCGAAGAACTTCATTTGGCCGGGCTGAGTTTTCATGAGTACTCATGTTGTTCACCTCATATCGTTACTTCCAAACTAGCCCGCACATGAATGCTTGACTAGTGCCAAAAGTCATTGAGCTCCCGACCAAGGACAGTTGCAGGAAAAGGATCGGCCGCTATGCAGGGGTGATGCCCAAATCGACCGCGAATAATTCTGCGCTGTTGCGGACCCTCGTGAGATAGTCGAGATTGAGTGCTGGTGGAGAAGCATTCACCTGGGTAGATTTCGAAAGTTTGTGGCCTTTGGCATCAGTCAGCAGCTGATGGTGCAGATAGGTTCGAGGGGGAGTTGAGCTCGGATTGATGAGCGTCTCGAGGTAGATGTGCAACGCAGACGAGGCCAGTAAATCGGTACCACGCACTACATGTGTGATGCGTAGATCTCGATCATCAATGAGATTTGCCCAGTGATAGGCAGGGATATCGTCGCGACGCCAAAGCACGACGTCTCCAAAATGATTCCGAAGATTGATTGATTCACCTTCGATGTCAATCGTGAGGTCTTTGTCAAGATGAAGCCGAAGGGCATTTGTACCCGGTTCCCATCGGATTTCTTTGGCTTGGCAGGTGCACGGTCTGGCGAGAAGATCCGTTCGCGAGCACGAACAGCCAAACATTTGATCTGGAGGTAGTGATACCAGTTGTGAACGTAGATAGTCAGTACGGTCATCGCGCGCGAATGGAGAAGGCAAAAAGATTAGGCCTAAGGCATCGAGCGCGGCATCGATATATTCGACGTATTCGTTTCTCGTGCGTGAATGATCATCTGCATCGATACGCAAGAAGCATTCACCCTCGTAGGACTTTGCCAACCAATCAGTGACCAATGCATTAGCAAGATTACCTTGATGTAGATAGCCGCTCGGGGTCGGCGCGAATCGAGTGCGCACGGTGTGAAGAGTCCCTAGTACGCGACAGAAAAGCGCGCCCGACGGTGGATGGGGTGTTCGATTTCGTCAAGAATCGCATCGGCATAGTCGCTACCACTGATTGCTGAATTCCCATCCGGATCCTTCAGCATGACATCGCCACCCACGCGATAGACGCCACGATGCTCGCCAGGTGCATGCGCGCCGAAGAGCAACGCAGGACTCAGGAAGAACCAATCGAAATTTTGTGGTGAATTTCGTAACAACCCAAGGAGTTCCGCATGGGTATTTATCTCCGGCATCGCTTCTTCGGGCAGAGCAGAGGCAAAAGCGATGCGAAGTTCGGGACCTCCATCTTCAACGAGCAAAGAGCCTGCGCCTCCAACAACACCAAAGCGAGTCCCGTGTGCGACACATACGCCCATGATCGCCCCGAGTCCATCTGGCAATCGATTGTCACCAGATTTGCTCGGTACGGCACTAATGAATACATCAGCCTTCGGTGCAAGCTGCTCTAACAGCGCAGGATCATAAATTGAGCCCGTGATGTACGTAGCACCAGGAACACGTGTGGGCGGCGCCGAGCGCGAAACACAGATCACGTCATGATTGCGGATTACGGCCTCGCGCACAATGTGTTCACCTGCGTATCCATTTCCACCAAAGACCACGATCTGGCTCACCGGTAACTCCTTTGCTATGAGTCTTTGATTCTACGTGTAGACGATCGAGTTACCATGGCTAAATGATTGATAAGTTTGAAGCCTGCGAAGTTTGTGGATTTCAATGGGATGGCATTTCACCTGAAGAGATTGCTCCGCGAATGATCATGTCGATGAATGCAAGTAGCGAACTCATTGCCCGACACCAACAAGCCAGCCTGATTCGTAACCACCCGGATCAGTGGTCTGCTCTTGAATACGGCTGCCATATGCGCGATGTTCTGTACAACATCAGAGACAAGATGGTTCTCATCACCGTTGAAGATAATCCGGCTTCCCTGATGCTTTACGGCACCCCTCGTGTGGAAATGGGTTTATATACACACGACCGACCGCAGGTGCTTGCCCTCGAAATGCGCTTAGCGGGGGAGCTCTTTGCGCGAACCTTTGCAGCCTTGCCAAAGTCAGCCTATGAGCGAGTTTTTCTTTATCGATACCCACGTGAATCTCTGCGCAATTTAAAGTGGGTTGCAGCTCAGGCGCTGCATGAGTGTGAGCATCACGAAGGGGATATCCGCAATCTTCTCGAAACATGACCCAAGCGTGCGGTCTCAGCGCTCATAACTGCTTGGATATGTCGGTGAACACCCCAATATCTCAATCAAAAGCCGCGAAGAAAGTGATCTTTGCGCTGGTCCTCGTGGTGGTCTGCGTCACGGCACCGGTGGCGATTGTGTTCCATTTTCACTGGCAAGGTGCTGCAACGGTCTCAGTTTGTGCGGCTATGGCCTGCATAGTTTCTGGAATACAGGCGGGTTGGCGTGTTGCATTTTGGTGCGTCGTGATCGGTTTGAGCACCTGCACGTTTCTTGCGGCGCTGTTTCCTGGAAATCCATGGTGGGGTGCGTTCGTACTTGGTGTAGTGGCCTATCTTGTTGGACGCAGTGCTGCGCGAGGACTCAGCAGTGCGCTCTTGATGGTTCCAATTGCCTTGGGATTCCAGATAGCTCAGCCGCCTGAAGTGACTGTGGGCATTCCGGAGCCGTTGTTCCTAGGTTTACTTGTGCTGGTAACTGCAATCTTTAGTACCGCAGTCGTATTTGTCGTTTCACGTGCGCGCCCAACTTTAAACAGTCTGACGCCAGTAACTGCGGTTCGAGCCTCGTACTTTGCATTGGCCTTGGGGCCGTTTGTTGCAATAGCAACGTGGTTCGTGGTGGATTTGAATTTGGGGCATGCAGGGGCATGGATGATCCTGACGATTTTGGTTATCTTCAAGCCCTTTATTCAAGATGGCATACAGAAAGCCGCATCGCGAACCTTGGGCACTATTGGAGGTTTCGTGATTGCAATAGTCGTTGCGCAATTCTCATCATCTGAGATTGTGTATTATGTGGTTGGTGCGGCAGCAATGATTACTGCACTGGCCGTAGTGCTACTGGGACATCCGTATTGGCAGTATGCAATCGCACTCACAACCGCGATCGTCATGATCGAAGGCGCAACAAATCTCATCAGAACTGCAGAAACCCGCTTAGCAGCCACGCTCATTGGTGTTGCTGTCTCGATGATTGTGATGTTGGTGCTTCGCCCCTACGCAGCCAAGGCCTCACGTAAGTATGGGCAGACTCATTATTAGAGCTAGGAAAAGACGAAATCCCGCCGAAGCGGGATTTCTCTGGTGTCCGAGGGGGGACTTGAACCCCCATGCCCGTGAGGGCACTAGCACCTCAAGCTAGCGCGTCTGCCTATTCCGCCACCCGGACAATGCTTGTCGCTTGTAAGCGACCGGTGAACTATACCTGCACTCCTGAAGTCCACACACCACCCCATGGCGGCCTTGGGTGCATTGAAAGGGGAGTGAAGCGGGATTCCAATTACTCTTGGATCGTGGCCCAGCAAAAAATCCTTCTCTACTACCGTTTCATCCCTTTAGCGGACCCATACGCAGTGCGTCTGTGGCAGCAAACCTTGTGTGAAAGCTTGAATTTACGTGGCCGTATTTTGGTTTCACCCCATGGAATCAATGGCACCGTTGGAGGGGAAATCAAGGACCTCAAGCGATACATAAAAAACACCAAGCAATACCCCGGCATGAAAGATGTCGACTTTAAATGGTCCGATGGGTCACGCGAGGATTTCCCTCGACTGACCGTGAAGGACCGGGCTGAAATCGTTGCATTCGGAGCAACAGACGAACTCGTAGTTGATGCGGATGGCGTTGTTGGTGGAGGTAAGCATCTGACACCAGATGAAGTGCATGAGTTAGTTGCGCAACGCGGTGATGATGTGGTGTTTTTCGATGGTCGCAACGCTTTTGAAGCCACTATCGGACGATTTCATAATGCAATTGTGCCGGATGTCGAGACTACTCATGAATTCATTCAAGAGTTGGAAAGTGGTAAATACGACCACTTGAAAAGCAAGCCCATAGTTACGTACTGCACTGGTGGTGTGCGCTGTGAAATTCTCTCCAGCGTCATGATTAATCGCGGGTTTGAAGAGGTGTATCAAATCGAAGGTGGGATCGTCCGCTACGGGGAAGCTTTTGGTAATCAGGGTCTATGGGAGGGCTCACTGCACGTATTCGACAAACGGATGGTCATAGATTTCGAGGAAAACCCCGTCGAGATTGGCCGGTGTGAGTTATGCCATGGCGCAACGAAATTTTCCCAGAATTGCCCGAATCAAGAGTGTCGCAAATTCATGGTGTTATGCCTCAGCTGCCAAGACAAGTATCAGCCAAGTGATTGCTCGCACGCCACACCACGATATGGATGAAGATGCGGCAAGATGAAGACATGATCTCCGACGTCGTTGCTATCACGCAAGAGCTCATTCAGATTGACACCAGTAACTACGGTGATTCACCTGAGACAGTAGGAGAAGCTGAGGCTGCCGATTACTGCGCCCAACGCCTACGTGAAGCTGGCTGGGATCCAGAAATCATTGTCACTTCAAGTGATCACCGTCGAGCTGTAGCACTTCGCATACCAGGTACCGATCCGTCAGCCTCTGGACTGCTCGTACATGGACATCTGGACGTTGTTCCAGCTGTGGCAGATGAATGGACCAAACCGGCTTTCGGAGGCGTGATCGACGATGGCTTTATTTGGGGTCGAGGTGCCGTGGACATGAAAGACATGGACGCGATGATCTTGTCCGTTGTGCGCGATTGGGGTCGAACCGGCTATCGCCCACGCCGCGACATCGTGATCCTGTTACTTCCTGACGAAGAAGCTGGATCGGTACATGGCTCGCATTGGTTAGCCGAACATCGACCGGATTTGTTTGCTGGTGTAACTCAGGCCATAGGCGAGGTGGGCGGCTTCAGCATCACGATCAAGGATGACTTGAGGCTGTACCCAATTCAGACGGCAGAAAAAGGAATGAAGTGGCTGCGCTTACGCGCAGCTGCCCGGGCAGGTCATGGATCAATGATCCATGAAGATAATTCAGTGACCCAGCTTGCACGGGCTGTTACTCGGATTGGTGAACATCAATGGCCTATTCATAAAACCTCAACAGTGCAAAGGTTCCTCGATGAGTTATCACAGGCATTTGGCATTGATGTGAGCGATGTTGAGTCGCAGGAGTTGCACCGTAGATTGGGAAATCTGTCGTACCTCGTGGGCGCAACAATGCAAAACACAGCGAATCCCACGGTTTTACGCGCCGGTTATAAAACGAATGTGATTCCTACCCTTGCGACCGCGGAGATTGACTGTCGTTTTTTGCCCGGACAAGAGGAAGAACTCGACGCAACCATTCGCCTATTGGTCGGTGATGGAATTGATGTCGATGTAATCAATTACGGAATTGCTGTTGAAGCCCCGCTAGATACCCAACTCTTTGAAATTATGGCGTCGGCATTGCGCGCAGAGGATGAAAAAGCTCGAGCAGTTCCCTACATGATCTCTGGTGGAACGGATGCGAAGGCGTTTGCTGGATTAGAGATTGAATGCTACGGATTTTCACCGCTGCAAATGCCTGCAGGGCTTGACTATTGGCGTCTATTCCACGGTGTGGATGAATGTGTGCCCATTGAGGGTCTGGAATTCGGTGTGCGAGTACTCGATAGATTCTTACGAGCTTGCTAATTCCCGTGAACTAAGCAGTACGAGTGACGCGATATACCTTGCGTCGAATTCGTACTTTGCGTCTTCCATCGGGATAGACGTAAGAAACATCTAACTCCCAGCGGCCTGTGCCGGCAACGCTTGTGAGTAGCTGTCGAGTTCCTTCTTTCGTGCTGCCCATGGGCAATGCAATCTCTCGGTATTCCCACGAGTAGCTCGTCGAAGTACTGATACTCATGGTTGAACGTTATCGCCGTTGCGCCCAACCAGCTTCTGGATATCCCAAAGCTGGCGCAGAAATTTCATCCAGAGCGCGGGTGATTTCTTCTGGGAGCTCTAGCTCGTCGCTTGCAAGTGCAGCAAGGAGCTGGCTATTCATTCGGGCACCCAGAATTGGCGCGACGACGCCAGGACGATCGCGAAGCCATGCCAAGGCGACCTCCGTCGGTGAGGTACCTAGCCCGTCAGCGGCTATTGCGACAGCATCAACAATGCGTCGACCACGCTCATCCAAATAGGTCTGCACCCACGCGGCCGAATCCGCATTGCCACCCCGGGAGTCTGCGGGGGTCCCATGGCGGTATTTGCCCGTAAGGACGCCACGGCCAAGTGGTGACCATGGCAAAATTCCAAGTCCCAAACTCTGTGCTGCAGGTACGATTTCGCGTTCAATCCCGCGTTCAAGGAGTGAGTACTCCATTTGAGTAGTCACGATCGGTGTTCGCCCTGGCACTGCTCGTTGCCAAGTCGCTGCTCGAGCCGTCTGCCATCCGCTGAAGTTGGAAATACCGATGTAGCGAACCTTGCCGCTCTTCACTAACTCATCACACGTAGCCATGGTCTCTTCCATCGGCGTCATCGGATCAAATGCGTGCAACTGCCAAACATCGATGACGTCAGTGCGTAGACGACGTAATGAGGCCTCAACGGTTCGAATGAGATGCGCGCGTGATGAATCAAACCGGCGATCTTCGTTGCCAGGGCGTTGGCCCGCTTTCGTCGCCAGAACAATTTGGTCACGAATTCCGAATTCCTCGATCAGTTCACCAAGAAGTTGTTCAGATACGCCATCGACATAGACATCTGCCGTGTCGATCAGAGTTCCGCCCGCGTCGAGGAATAACGCAAGTTGATCTCGCGCCTCGTACTCATCGGTGCCGCGGCCCCAGGTCATCGTGCCAAGGGCTAAACGTCCCACCCATAATCCCGAGCGTCCAAGAGGTCGTTGTTGCATACGGGAACGCTACCCGCGGGCAAAGTTATGGGGGATTAGACTCGCTGGATACCTTCGGAAGGACTGTTTCGTGAAGCTTGGTTTGCATTTGGGTTACTGGGGTGCTGGTAATGATGCACAGAACATCGTGTTAGCCAAGGAAGCAGACTCTTTGGGATACGACATTGTCTGGACTTCCGAGGCCTATGGGTCCGATGCGGCAACTGTGGCAGCATGGGTTGCTGCGCACACCAGTCGCGTAGATATCGGATCCGGCGTTTTTCAAATCCCAGGCCGTACCCCTGCCAATACTGCAATGACTGCAGCAACTTTAGACACACTTTCCGGTGGTCGATTCCGATTAGGTCTTGGCCTATCAGGTCCACAAGTGTCTGAAGGGTGGCATGGTGTCAAATTCGACCAGCCGATGCAGCGCACGCGGGAATATGTCGAAATTGTCAGAAAAGCCCTGGCCCGGGAAAAAGTTGAATTTCAGGGCGATTGCTTCACCTTGCCCCTTCCTGACGGACAAGGAAAAGCGCTGACGCTCACCATTCATCCTGTTCGTGAACATTTACCAATCTACTTAGCAGGCATCGGCCCGAAATCACTTGAACTCGTGGGAGAGATCGCTGATGGATGGATGTCTATTCAGTTTTCACCTGAACATGCGGATCAAACACTTGGTGTCGTCACCGCGGCTCGATTGCGAGCTGGTAAATCAATGAACAATTTCGAAGTTGTCGCGACTACGTCGGTTGTGTTTGGTGATGACTTGGAAGCCTGTGCCGATGCATTGCGACCCGGATCAGCGTTGTATATCGGTGGAATGGGAAGCCGAAGCATGAACTTCTACAACCAAAATGTGCAGCGCATGGGTTTTGAGCAAGCCGCAAAGGATGTGCAAGACAGATATTTGGCGCGTGATTATGTGGGCGCACAAGCGGCCTTACCTTTCGCCCTTCTCGATCAGATTTCATTGATTGGAACACCAGCACGAGTAGCAGATCGCCTACAGGCATATCACGAAGTTGGTGTAACAAATCTGACCTTCACTGCAGGAGGTAACACAATCGATGAGCGAATTGCGAGTGTCCGGACCATGGCTGAAGTGTTGGACATGTCAGGGTGTGCGTCATGACGGAAGCAGTTACCTGGTTTGAAGCGATCGTCCTCGGAATTGTTCAAGGGCTGACTGAATTTCTTCCAATCTCATCCACTGCA
>WLOE01000003.1 GCA_009699465.1 Actinomycetota bacterium
ATCAAGCGTGTGCGCGCTAAATACCGCAAATCAGGAATCACTGTTTCGACCAAGACTGACCTCTACCGCGTAGCTCGATCAGAGGGCTTAATCCCCTGATCGTTACTCGCTCACTCCCAAGCGTTCGAGTAACAAGGCACGCACCTTCGCGGCATCTGCTTGACCCTTCGTGGCCTTCATCACTGCGCCTACCACTGCTCCTGCAGCTTGAATCTTTCCGCTTTGAATCTTCTCAGCGACATCAGGTGCGGCAGCCAAGGCTTCATCAATGGCTGCTAAGAGCGCGCCATCGTCGCTCACAACTGCCAGCCCACGGGTTGCGATGATTTCTTCTACCGTGCCCTCACCAGCAAGAAGGCCTTCGAATACTTGACGAGCAAGCTTGTCATTGAGTGCACCAGAAGTGATCAGCGATTCAACTTGCTGAATGTCGTGTGGCGTCACACTCAACGCTTCAAGCTCAACACCTTGCTCATTGGCCACACGCAACAATTCACCTGTCCACCATTTACGCGCGGCAACCGAGTCAACACCAAAAGCAATGGTGGCTTCGACGAGATCAAGAGCGCCCGAGTTTGCAAGAGAAGCAAGCTCAAAGTCGTTGATGTTCCATTCTTCCTTCAGTCGCGCACGCTTGACTGATGGCATTTCTGGTAGACCTGCGCGCAGTTCTTCTACCCAATCCCGACTTGGCGCAACTGGCACTAGGTCTGGCTCAGGGAAGTATCGGTAATCCTCGGCTTTTTCCTTGGAACGACCACTGGTTGAACGGCCAGTATCTTCATGGAAATGTCGAGTTTCCTGAATAACACGCCCGCCGTTGTCGAGCACCGAAGCTTGACGCTCAATTTCACTGCGTACTGCTCGTTCAACTGAACGCAATGAATTTACGTTCTTGGTTTCACTGCGGGTGCCCCAGCCATCGCCAGGCTTGTTCAGCGAAAGGTTTACGTCGCAACGCATAGAACCCTCTTCCATGCGTACATCTGAAACGCCCAGAGCCCGCATGACATCGCGCAACTCTTTCACGTAAGCCTTAGCTACTTCTGGTGCAAGCGACCCCGTGCCAATCACTGTTTTGGTCACGATTTCGATTAAAGGAATGCCAGCACGGTTGTAATCAACGAGTGAGTACTCAGCGCCATGAATTCGGCCAGTGGCTCCACCCGTGTGAGTGAGTTTGCCGGTGTCTTCTTCCATGTGTACGCGTTCAATTTCCACACGAAACACTTGAGGCCCATCAGGAGTATCTACTGTGACATCGAGATAGCCGTCATAACACAAAGGCTCGTCGTACTGACTGATCTGGTAATCCTTGGGCATATCCGGATAGAAGTAATTCTTGCGAGCGAAGCGACACCATTCCGCGATATTGCAGTTCAGCGCTAACCCAATACGAATTGTTGACTCAACAGCAACGCGGTTCACCACAGGCATTGATCCAGGCAACCCAAGGCACACAGGGCATACCTGAGTGTTTGCATCGGAACCGAAATCAGTTGAACATCCGCACCACATTTTGGAGTTGGTGCCAAGCTCAACATGCGTTTCGATACCAATGATTGGCTCGTAACGACTCATTGCCTCGTCAAATGGGATGTACACGTCGCCATGCGAAGTAGTGGTCATAGCTCTGGAGCCTCCTCGATCAACAAATGGCCCCATCTATCAGTGAGCGCTGCTTCCAAGGCGCCGCCTGCGAGATACAAACGATCATCTGCCATGGCTGGCGCCATGATCTGGAATCCAACGGGCAAGCCATCTTCAGGAGCTAGGCCTATTGGTAAAGACATTGCGCCAATTCCGGCAAGGTTCACTGGAATGGTTGCGACGTCATTGAGATACATCGCGATTGGATCGTCGAGCTTCTCACCCAACTTAAACGCAGTTGTCGGGGCCGTCGGCGAAACCAACACGTCGACCTGTTCAAAGGCGGCATTGAAGTCACGCGTAATGAGCGTGCGCACTTTTTGTGCTTGTCCGTAGTACGCGTCGTAATAGCCGCTCGACAAGGCATACGTACCCAGCATGATGCGTCGCTTTACTTCTGGACCAAATCCAGCCTCACGCGTCATTGACATCACTTGCTCAACACCGTTATTTCCATCATCACCAACTCGCAGGCCATATCGCATGCCATCGAATCGCGCTAAGTTGCTTGATGCTTCGGAGGGAAGAATCAAGTAATACGCACCGAGGGCGTACTCGAAGCTTGGGCAGGACACTTCAATGACCTCAGCGCCTAAGCTCTGCAAAATTTCAAGTGCTTCGGCATACCGCTGTGAGACGCCGGCTTGATAGCCCTCACCACCCAGTTCTTTCACTACACCGATTTTCATCCCGCGAACATCAGCACGCTTTGCTGCTGCAACAACATCTGGGACTGGTGCATTGATCGAGGTTGAGTCCATCGGATCATGCCCGGCGATTGCGGCATGGAGTAAGGCAGTGTCCAACACCGTGCGAGCACATGGACCGGGCTGGTCAAGGGATGAAGCCAGGGCAATCTGGCCGTAACGCGAAACACCACCATAGGTCGGCTTCACTCCAACAGTGCCCGTGACGGATGCAGGCTGGCGAATTGATCCACCCGTATCTGTACCTATAGCAAGTGGTGCTTCAAACGCCGCAAGTGCTGCAGCAGAACCGCCGCCAGATCCACCCGGAATGCGGTCGAGATCCCAAGGGTTATGCGTGGCGCCGTATGCCGAATGCTCAGTTGAGGAACCCATAGCGAATTCATCCATATTTGTTTTACCAAGGATGACAATGTCTGCTGCACGCAAGCGTTGCACCACTGTGGAGTCATATGGCGGCCGCCAACCTTCAAGTATTTTCGAGCCTGCTGTAGTGGGCTCACCCTTCATCGCAAGAACATCTTTCAGACCAAGTGGCACGCCAGCAAGAGGACCGAGTGTGGTGCCTGCAGCCACCTTGGCATCCACTGCCTTGGCCTGCTCCAAGGCGGCTTGCGCATTCACATGCAAGAACGCATGAACTTTGCCATCAACAGCACTGATGCGATCCAAGTGTGCTTGCGTTACCTCGACTGCAGATACTTCCTTTGTCGCAATAGCGTTTGCCAGTACAGAGGCGTTTTGACGAAACAGGTCACCCATGACTACTCCTCATCCAAGATACGAGGAACTCGGAAGCGGTCATCTTCAGTGGCAGGGGCGGCTGCGAGAGCTTCCTGGCGAGTCAAGCTCGGCTTGACAACATCGTCGCGAAACACATTCACCATCGGTATCGGGTGTGACATAGGAGGAATGTCGTCGGCCGCGACCTCTGAAATGCGGGCAACGGACTGCAAGATCACATCAAGTTGCTCTGAGTAGTGGTCAAGCTCAGATTCGGTGAGTTCCAGCCGGGCTAACCGGCCTAAGTGAGCAACATCTGCCCTGCTGATCGAGGTCATTGCTCAATCTTATTGAGCGCAGCCTCGAACCCTTCAGTCAGCAAGACCTTAAATCCTTCGAGCCCGATCACTGGGATCCCCAAACTCTCCGCTTTTTCCAGTTTGGAGCCGGCATTGAGCCCAGCCACGAGGAGCTGCGTCTTTTTGGACACAGATCCGGTCACCTTGGCTCCCAAGGCACTGGCTGCTTCCTGCGCTCCATCTCGAGTGAAGCCGTCAAGCGAACCAGTGATCACCAAGACGAGCCCAGCCAAAGGTTGAGGCCCGACTTCGGCAACCTCATCAGCCATACGCACGCCAGCGTCGCGCCATTTGTTGATGACTTCTAGCCGCCAGTCTTCGGAGAACCATTCGGAAATCGCTTCAGCCGTGATGAGTCCAATACCCTCAACTTGCGCAAGCTCCTCAGTGGTTGCACGTTGTAGTGCTTGCATGCTCGTAAACACTTTGGTGATGGCTTGAGCTGTCGGGGGGCCAACATGGCGGATTGACAGCGCAACGAGTACACGCCAGAGAGGCTGCGATTTCGCTACTTGGAGTTGCTCAAGTATTGCCTTCGCGCTTTCATTGAGCTTGCGGTCTGCATCCTTAGTGAAGTACTCACTTGACCTGAAGTCTGCTTCGGTCAGATTGAATAAATCGCCCTCATCCTGAACGAGCCCTGATTCAAGAATCGCGATCGCAGACTTTTCACCAAGACCTTCAATATCAAGTGCCTTACGGCTTCCAATATTTGCTAGACGCTCCATTAATTGCCCAGGACAACTGCGTGCATTTGGGCAACGTAAATCCTTATCGCCCTGCGTTTCGGGTTTGAGTTCAGTTCCGCAATCTGGGCAATGCGTAGGCATGACAAAAGCGCGCTCATCACCTGTTCGCAATTCAATGACTGGCCCGAGTACCTCAGGGATTACATCTCCTGCCTTGCGCAGGAAAACCATGTCCCCGATGAGCACGCCTTTTCGCTCGACTTCAAAACCGTTATGCAAAGTGGCCATGGCTACCGTTGAACCAGCAACCTTGACCGGCTCCATCACTGCAAATGGGGTGACTCGACCGGTTCGACCCACGTTTACTTGGATGTCGAGTAACCGAGTGCGCACAACTTCTGGTGGATATTTATAGGCAATTGCCCATCGAGGTGCCCGTGAGGTCTCGCCAAGCTCAAGTTGCTTTTCAATGTCATCAACTTTGATAACAATGCCATCAATTTCATGCGCAACATCGTGACGGTGCTCGCCATAATACTCAATGAATCCGAGAGCCCCTTGAGCATCTTTATGGACTTTAAAGTGCTCACTCGTTGGAAGGCCAAGACTTTTGAGAACCTCATATGCCTGACTCTGTCGTTCAATCTCAAGACCTGACACGGCGCCAATGCCGTGAACCGTTAACTGCAATTGCTGAAGTCTGCGCACAGAGCGATCCAGATCAGCCTGCAGTTTTAAGACGCGCAATTGTTGACGATCTGAAACAGCATCTTTTTGGGCATCCGCTAGATCCTGTTCTCTTTTATCAATGCGTTGTCGCAAACTTCCCGCTGCGGCGTTGCGAGGATTGGCAAAAAGTGACAGCCCCTGTTGGCTCTGCTCGAGATTGAGTTGATCAAATGAAGCGTTTGTGAAGAAAACTTCACCACGGACCTCAATTAATTCAGGAACCTTCACACCAAGCGATGCCTGCAAGGTTTTCGGGATAGACGCGATGAAGGCTGCGTTATAAGTCACGTCTTCGCCGACTCGGCCATCACCTCTGGTAGCAACTGATTTTAGTTTTCCTTGTTCATACACTGCATCGATCGCAAGACCATCAATTTTCAGCTCACATAACAAACTTGGTACTTGACCTAATGACTTCTCTGTGCGAGCAAACCAGGCGTTAAGCTCATCATCATCAAAGACATTGTCAAGCGAATACATCCGTTGTAGGTGCTCAACGGGCGCAAACATTTCACCAACAACTCCACCGACAGCCAACGTTGGTGAATCTTGGGTTTGCAAAATTGGAAAGTCTGTTTCGAGTGCAATAAGTTCATTGAAGAGCTTGTCATATTCCAGATCGTCGATCATTGGTCGATCATCTTCGTAATACGCGCGCCTGGCTTCTTCAATTTGAGCCACAAGTGCTACCCAGCGATCCTGCGCTACTTGTGGTACCTCACTCATGTGAATCCTCGTTACGCAGCACCCGACCTGCCCGCTTAGCGGCGTCGTAAGCGGCGCGCGCTTGCACCCAGGAAGCGCCTGCGCAGCCGCATCGAGGTGTGATCACGACTGATGCCATGTGCTCAGCATCCTCTAAGCCCAGGTGATGAGCCAGATTTCGCAGCGGTGCACTTGCTCTCGTGTCGCTCATCCGGCGTTCACCAAGAAGGAAGGGATCAATGCAGCCCGCAAATAGTGCAATTCCCTGTTCCCAGGCTTCACCCATCGCATCTTCGTCAATTCGGCCCAGAGTCAAGTCAATACTGAAGAATTTTGCCCCAGAGTCGGTCATCACGCGTAGCGGTGGGTTTGCAGCGCAACAATGAACCCCACTCAGCACATTGGGAATCGCGTCAAAAATTTGGCGCAGGGCATCTTGAGCAACTGGTGGATCAACTGGATCGAAACGAGACAACCCGCTCACACTTCCTAGGGTTCCCTCAAGTACCGCAACTAATCCTGGTTCATCCACTTGCAACAGGACCGTAGCCTTAGGAAATCGACGTGCAAGATCTTCAACGTGTATTCGCGTTGCTTCTGCTAACGCCCCTGCCAGGTCTCGGCAAGCTCCACTATCGCGAAGGATGCGCTCTCCACCAGCTAACTCAACGCTTGCGGCCATCGTCCATGGGCCAACGATTTGAGTTTTGATTGGTCCGCTGTAGTCCTGCCCAAATTCTTCGATTGCGTCAAGATCTTCATCAACCCAAGAAATTGCTCGCTTCATCACCCGGCTCAAGCCATCGGTAATGCGCCAGCTATCCGCTGTTGTCTCGAGTCCGAAATCTGCTCCAACTGCATGAAGTAATCCGCCCGTGCGCCCAATCAGATCACCGCCTGGTCCACGATTGGGTAACTCCGGCACATGGAGAAATTCCGATAACTCACCCGCGATAACCCTTGCTGCATCGCGAGCGCTTTCACCAGGCAGCGATCCAACACCGGATGCTGAACCCAGCTCCCATGGAAATCTCACTAGCGAACAACTCGGCGAGTGCGTTCGACTGTTGCCGAACCAATCACACGAGTTCCGTCAAACAACACCATGCCTTGCCCTGTTGCTAGACCACGAATTGGTTCATCGAGGTCGACAACCAATTCACCATTGAGCACTCGCGCGCGTGCAGGCACAGGTGCACCATGGGCACGCACTTGTGCAAAACACGCGATGGACTCGTCACTCACTGCGACATTGGTCCAGGTTGGACGTACGCCAACGATTTGATCCACATCGAGCAGCACCGGTGGTCCGACAAAGACTTTGCGGGTCGCGATGTCCACGTCAACAACGTAACGCGGCTTACCATCAACTGCTGGCACACGGAGATCTAACCCACGTCGCTGACCAATCGTGTAACCGAAAGCGCCTTCATGCTCAGCAATGACCTGGCCGGTTTCAATATCAACAATTTCACCGGGTTGATCACCAAGCTTTGAACGCAAGAAACCTGCTGTGTCACCATCAGGAATGAAGCAGATGTCATGGCTATCTGGTTTTTTCGCGGTCAGGAGGCCGCGCTGTTCGGCTTCGATGCGCACTTCACTTTTCGTATTCCCACCAAGTGGAAAAAGCGAATGCTCTAACTGCCATTGCTCCAGCATGCCCAGCACATATGACTGATCTTTTTCTGGATCGACTGCGCGATGAAGTTCTTTGCCTAACGAACCATCAACGACTTGTGCGTAATGTCCGGTCGCGACAGCATCGAATCCTAGATCGAGTGCCCGATCGAGAAGCGCAAGAAACTTGATTTTTTCATTGCACCGTAAACATGGATTTGGTGTGTGGCCGTGGCTGTATTCCTCAAGGAAGTTATTCATCACTTCTTCGCGAAATTGCTCGGACAAATCCCATACATAAAAAGGAATATCGAGCTTGTCGGCAACTCTGCGCGCATCTCGCGCATCATCGAGTGTGCAACATCCACGAGATCCTGGAACGCTCGATGATTTGGACAACGCTAAGTGCACGCCCGTGACCTCATGCCCGGCGTCAACCATGCGAGCTGCGGTAACGGAAGAATCAACGCCACCTGACATTGCGGTGAGAACCTTCATGAGCGACTCCGAACATGGCCGGCACGACTTGCACGCTCAACAGCTGCAGGCAGCACTTCGATCAGGTGATCAATCTCTGCAGTCGTTGAGTCGGCACCAAGTGAAAATCTCAAAGATCCACGTGAAGCTTGTGGCTCTGCACCCATCGCCAACAGCACGTGACTCGGTTCTGGAATTCCTGCAGTGCACGCTGATCCAGTTGAACAGTCAATTCCCGCCGCATCCAGCAACATCAACAAGGCGTCGCCTTCGCAATCATCAAAAGTAAAATGTGCATTTGCTGGTAGACGACGGTCTGCGTCAAGGACCGGCTCACCATTGAGCTTTGCGGCAGGAACACTTGCTAAGACACGCGAAATGAGATCATTTCTTAGCGCCTTCACTCGCACCGCAAATTGCGCTTGATGTTCGACTGCGCTGCGCACAGCAACGGCAAAACTTGCAATACCGGCGGCGTCCAGGGTTCCTGAGCGAATCTCACGTTCATGCCCACCACCGTGAAGCACAGGGGTTGGCTTGATGTCTGGATCAAGAATGAGTGCACCGACACCAAAGGGGCCACCGACTTTATGCGCCGTGATCGTGACAGCTGATGCACCGAGTTCGGTGAGGTTCATCGGCAGCTGACCAAGCACCTGTACTGCGTCAGTGTGAAAAGCAACGCCATGGGCTCGACATAACGCCGCCAATTCGTACACTGGCTGGACAGTTCCAACTTCGTTGTTCGCCCACATCACTGTGACGAGCGCTACGTCTTGCAAGGCTAAAGCGGCCTCTACTTCATCAAGGTTGATCCGTCCAACTGCATCAACACCAACCCACAGCACCTTCGCGCCTTGGTGCTCACCAATCCACTTCACGGGATCAAGAACTGCGTGATGTTCAATTGACGAAGCAACGACGCCGACCTTGCCAAGCTCTTGGCCTCGCCAGAACAACCCTTTGACCGCGAGGTTGTCAGATTCGGTGCCGCCACCGGTGAAGATCACTGCGCTTGGTCGAGTCACGAGATCTTCCGCGATGCTTTCGCGTGCTTCTTCAACAATCCTGCGCGTACGCCTGCCTGAATCGTGCAGAGAGGAGGGGTTACCTACCAGGGAGCTCACCTCGAGCCAGCGGTCTTGAGCCTGCGGCAATATACGCGTTGTTGCCGCATGATCAAGGTAGGTACGGGGTTTCACAACTCCTGATGGTAGTGCTCGCCCTACCTCCCCGTGAACGTTGCTTTACCTGCGCCATTTTCCACGAAGGACTGCATTCCAATCCGGGCATCGTCGGTGGCAAATAGCCCCGCAAAAGCCTGGCGTTCAATTTCAATTCCGGTATTGAGGTCTACGTCCAAACCAAGGTCGATTGCCCGCTTTGCTGCCTGCATGGCAATACGAGGTCCCTTGGCAAGCTGACGTGCCCATTCCAGAGATCGGTCGAGTACCTGCTCATTTGGCACAACAACATCCACAAGACCGATGTTCAATGCCTCCTGGGCATCCACAAAGCGACCTGAAAAGATCAAGTCCTTGGCTTTGGCAGGACCGATAAGACGCGGCAACCGCTGGCTGCCTCCCGCACCGGGAATAAGTCCTAAAAGAATTTCGGGCTGACCAAGCTTTGCATTGTCCGCGCAGACTCGGAAATCGCAGGCAAGCGCCAATTCACAGCCGCCGCCGAGAGCAAAGCCCGTGATTGCAGCTATCGTCGGTTGCGCAATATTGGCAACCGCTGTGAAAAAGGACTCAAGAGCAATCGAAAATTGAATGGCGTCCTGATAGGTCATATCAGCCATCTCTTTTACATCTGCACCCGCAGCAAACACCCGCTCGCCACCGTAAATCACTACGGCATTGATATCTGTGCGTCCAGAAATCTCGACCGCTATTGCACCGATTTCTCGCTGCATTTGGGCATTGAGAGCATTCATCTTTGGGCGCTGCAAATGAATAATGCCAACTGAATCTCGAACTTCAAGCATGACGAACTCAGACATAACTTCTCCGTACAAACGATGGGGTCCGGGCAGCCTAGCGTCGCATTCGTCCAGGTGTGACCCTGTTAGCGTTATCAGGTGCCCCTGACTCACCCACATCGCTGGGATCCTCTGGGTGTTCGCCCCGACGGCAACGGCGGTGCCTTCGCAGCACTTTGGGCTCCAGAAGCAAGCCAAGTCTTCCTCTGTATCTTTGATGACGATGACAATGAGCATCAAGTAGCGCTGACTGAGCGAGTCTTCAATATTTTCAATGGGCATATTGCGCACATGCCAGTAGGCACTCGCTATGGATTCAGAGTGCATGGTGACTGGAATCCAGCAGTCGGCCACCGCTGGAATCCTCATAAATTGCTGATCGATCCTTACGCCAAAGCCATCGACGGCCAGCTCCTTCTCAACTCAGCAGTCAACGGCCACATGGGTAATGACGACCTCGCATTTAACGCGGAAAACTCAGCTCCATTTGTTCCAAAATCAGTGCTTGTTGACACCTCGTTCGACTGGGGCACGGACCAGGCGCCCAATACCCCGTGGAGCGATACGGTTATTTACGAGGCACACGTCAAAGGACTCACGAAGCTTCATCCGAGCGTTCCAGAACACCAACGCGGTACCTACGCTGGTGTCAGTCACCCTGCCGTGATTGAGCATCTTGTCGCGTGCGGAGTCACCGCTGTAGAACTTCTGCCAATCCACCAATTTGTCGATGAAGTCCACTTGATGGAACTTGGTCTCACGAACTACTGGGGCTACAACTCGATCGGCTTTTTTGCGCCACATGACGCTTACTCGTCATCGGGTACACGCGGCGAACAAGTCAATGAGTTCAAGAATATGGTCAAGAACCTCCACGCTGCTGGCCTTGAGGTGATTTTGGATGTGGTTTATAACCACACTGCAGAGGGCAATCAATTCGGGCCGACCTTAAGTTTCCGCGGGATCGATAATGACGACTACTACCACCTATCTCATGATGGCCGGGCATACTCGGACTACACCGGCACCGGCAACACTTTGAATCTTTCCAATCCACATGTATTACAAATGGTGATGGACTCACTGCGCTATTGGGTGACTGAAATGCATGTTGATGGTTTCCGCTTTGACCTTGCCTCAGCCTTGGCTCGATCGATGCACGATGTCGACATGTTGGGGACCTTCATGTCGACTCTTCAGCAAGATCCAGTACTTCGACGCGTCAAGCTGATTGCAGAACCTTGGGATGTGGGCCCTGGTGGCTATCAGGTAGGCGAGTTTCCACCACTGTGGACCGAGTGGAATGACAAGTACCGCGATTGCGTACGCGACTGGTGGCGCGGCGCGGCGGGTATCAGCGAAATCGGCTGGCGCTTAACGGGTTCTGCTGATCTTTATGGCGGCGAAGGTCGACGTCCGTTCGCATCTATTAACTTCATCACTGCACATGATGGTTTCACCATGAAGGATTTGGTGAGTTACGAGCACAAACACAATTTAGCAAACGGTGAAGAAAACCGGGATGGCACCAACAACAATCGTTCACGTAATTATGGCGTTGAAGGCCCAACCGATGACTTGTCAATTATTGCTGTTCGCGACAGACAGATTCGTAACATGTTTTCCACTCTTGCACTCTCAACTGGTGTACCGATGATCACCGCGGGTGATGAATTTGGGCGAAGTCAACAAGGCAATAACAACGCCTACTGTCAAGACAATACAATCTCCTGGATCAACTGGGATTTGACTCAGGCACAGTGGGATTTGTTGACCTATAACCAGCGCACCATGCAGATTCGTCACAAGTACCGCACATTTAGGCAGCGCCACCACTTTGATGGCAAGCCACTTCACGAAGGCGGGCCTAAGGATTTAGCTTGGTTCGCACCCGATGGCACCGATATTCATGAGTCTGCATGGCATGAAGGCGATCGTCGAACCCTTGGCATGTTCATTACAGGCGAACTCCCACAAAATCATGAGCATGAAACATTCACTGACGCATCATTCATGTTGTTACTTCATGCAGGTGAGCAAGAACAAGAATTCATTCTTCCAGGCGCGCCTTACGGACATACCTATGAATGTGAACTTGATAGCGCAGCAGGCATCCACCCCAACACGTACCCAGTAATGCAAGCGGGAGCCACCGTAACGATGGCTCCCCTAAGCATGCTGCTGTTTCGTATCAGCAGTTAAAGAACTACTTATCGAACTGCACCGGTTTTTCACCTGAATGCACTTCTGCCGCTACTACAGGCAGCGTCTGTAGTCCCATTTCTTGAGGTGACGCTAATCCGCGATGGTTTGGCAAGATACGAACGGTATAGCCGAACGGTCCATTCTGAGCCAAGTTCAGCTTCAGCGAATACAACCAGCGATTGCCCTCATAGCCCTCAATTGCATCCATCGCCGGTGTTCGAGCATCCACAATGACATCGAATGAGTCCACTCGCCCGTGCACGACCTGCACGATGACATCATGTGGCTTGAGATCGCCTAAAGCGACATACGCACGAATCTCAACTTCAGTACCAAGGTTGACCGTGTCACCAACACCTTGGATTTCAACGTGTTCAACACGCGCTGTACTCCAAGCGCTGCGCACTTGCGACTTCCATGCTGCTACTTCACGAGCGAGTGCAAAGTTATCTGCATTGGCAGCACGGCCTGCTTCAGCAGCTGGCAAGTACAAGGTATTGACGTAGTCGCGAACCATCCGGCTTGCCAGAACCTTGGGCCCAAGGGTGCTGAGCGTGTGGCGAACCATGCCAATCCAACGACCTGGAACGCCCTGCGCGTTGTTCTCATAGAACGTTGGAGCAACAGATTTTTCAATAAGCTCGTAAAGAGCGGCAGCTTCGAGGTCATCGCGATGATCAGCGTCTTCCACGCCATCAGCGGTCGGGATTGCCCAACCATTTTGACCATCGAACCATTCATCCCACCAACCATCGAGAATCGAGAGATTCAAGGCGCCATTAAGAGCAGCCTTCATGCCTGACGTGCCACTTGCTTCAAGTGGACGAATGGGATTGTTCAACCATACGTCGCACCCGGGGTAGAGCAAGGTCGCCATTGCCATGTCGTAGTTCGGGAGAAACACAATGCGATGTCGAACTCCTTCTTCGTCGGCAAATTGAACAAGCTCTTGAATGAGCTTCTTTCCGCCATCGTCAGCAGGATGTGACTTTCCTGCAACTACCAACTGCACTGGACGCTTCTCATCAAGCAGCAGTGCACGCAAACGATTCTTATCGCGCAACATCAATGTGAGGCGCTTATAGGATGGAACTCGGCGCGCAAAACCAATGGTGAGAATGTCAGGATGCAAAACGCCATCGATCCATGAGAGTTCAGCTTCACTTACTCCGCGCAGTAACCACGACTCACGAAGGCGCTTACGAGCATCGTGAATCAACACCTCACGCAGCTGACGCTTGACCGCCCAGATTCGCTCATCTGACGAATTCGCGATTGCTTCCCAACCTTGTGGTTCGTTCAACAAACTTGCGTTGTCCGCACTCAAAGCAAGATCGCGGATCTGTCGAGACACCCATGTTGGCGCATGCACACCATTCGTGATGGAAGTGATTGGCACGTCATCGGCATCAAATCCTGACCACAGGCCAGCAAACATTCCACGTGACACTTCACCGTGCAACAAACTCACACCATTGGCTCGACCTGCAATGCGCAAACCCATAACGGCCATATTGAAGACGCTTGGATCACCGCCTTCGTAACTCTCAGTGCCCAACGCAAGGATGCGATCAATGGGAACGCCATCGGCCGCGTTATCCCCGCCGAAAGTTTTTGCTACAAGGTCTATTGGGAAGCGGTCGATACCTGCAGGAACTGGGGTGTGCGTGGTGAACACCGTTCCAGCACGCACAGCTTCGAAGGCTTCGTCATACGAAAGCCCCTGATCCGACTGCACGAGTTCGCGAATGCGCTCAAGGCCCAGGAATCCTGCGTGACCTTCATTGGTATGGAACACTTCAGGAGCTGGAACACCAGTGATGCGGCAGTAAGCGCGAAGCGCACGAACGCCACCAATACCCAACAGCATTTCCTGATGCAGCCGATGCTCTCCGCCACCGCCATACAGGCGATCAGTGACTTCGCGTTCAGCAGGAGCATTTTCTTCAACATCTGAATCGAGCATGAGCAGCGGAACACTGCCTACTTGGGCAATCCAAATGCGCGCATGGATCACACGGCCACCATTGAGGCCAACCGCAATCTTGGCTGCACTGCCATCTGTTTCACGTAACAACGTGACTGGACTGCCATCTGGATCACACACGGGATAGCGCTCAAGTTGCCAGCCATCGCGCGACAGTGACTGGTTGAAGTACCCGGCGCGATAGAACAAACCCAAAGCGATAATTGGCACACCAAGATCACTTGCGGTTTTCAAATGGTCGCCAGCAAGAATGCCAAGACCACCGGAGTACTGAGGAAGCGCAGCAGTCACACCAAACTCAGGTGAGAAGTATGCGATCCCAGCTGCTGCATCACTACCAAGTGATTGATACCAGCGATCACTCGTGAGGTAATCACGGAGTTTGTTAACACGCTGTTCTACCCAACCGACATAGCCATCATCGGCTGCGAGCTCTGCAAGACGCTCAGCTGACACTTCACCCAATAGCCGTACGGGGTCTTCGTCCACCCGATGCCATAGGTCCCGGTCGATAGCTGCAAAGAGATCTCGGGTTTCAGGATCCCAAGACCAGTGCAGATTGAGGCTGAGTTCCTCAAGGGCTGCTAAGCGCTGCGGGAGGACTGTACGGACGGTGAATCGGCGGATAGCTCTCACGTGAAAAACCATAGTCGATATGACAACGCTTACATCACCAAGGAGGTCACAGCCATGTGAATTTCAGGAAACATTTGGGTACCTACCGGGCAGATCGGGCATGAAAGCCGCAGTGAACTGCCGGTTTTCCTCATTCGCCGGTACGGTTTCAGGCATGTCCCGATTTGGAAAACCTCGGCCAGAAGCTGACGTAAGCCTTTCCAATTCCCCGTGGCTGGCCCCCGTTACCACCGTTGCTGCCGAACTCTCGGGCCGCTTCCCCATCACTGATGTGTCACCTGTGGTGCTCGGTGGCCGCCGCCCTGCAGCAGCCGCCGTAGGCGAAGCCATCCCGGTCCAAGTCACAGCCTTTCGTGATGGGCACGACAGCCTTGGGGTGCAGGTCGTACTCCACAGCCCAACTGGCCAAGAACATTCCCGCGTGCGCATGCAGGCCAACAACGATGGCCTTGATACCTGGAGCGCACATGTGCGCCCCGATGCCATGGGCCTATGGCACTTCACCATCGAAGCCTGGGGTGACCCTTGGGACACATGGACGCATCGCGCTGAAATCAAAATTCCTGCGAATCTCGATGTCGCCCTTGAATGCGAAGAAGGCGCACGAATCCTTGAACGAGCGCTACCAACGTTTACCGGCGACGACCGCTCGCTCATCACCACAGTGATCTCTACCTTGCGCTCTGACCTGCCCGCACAGGTGAAACTTGCCGCAGCAACTGATCCGCATGTTCAGCAAGCAATGCATAACAACCCACTTCGGGACTTTGTCACCACCAGTGGCCCTTGGCCACTACAGGTGCAGCGACGCCGCGCACTCGTGGGTGCTTGGTACGAAATGTTTCCGCGCAGTGAAGGCGCGGATCTCGTCAAGAAAACCTCGGGAACTTTTCGCAGTGCACTGTCACGCCTTGAAGCAATTGCTGCCATGGGTTTTGACGTGGTCTACGTGCCACCAATTCATCCAGTCGGCGAGGTGAATCGCAAAGGCCCGAACAATACATTGACCACCAAGGCCGGCGACCCAGGTTCACCATGGGCAATCGGTTCCAAAGCGGGTGGACACGATGCCGTACACCCTGACCTTGGTTCATTAAAAGACTTCGATGCCTTCGTCAAGCGTTGCAATGAGCTTGGTATGGAAATCGCACTCGACCTTGCGCTGCAAGCGGCGCCGGATCACCCGTGGGTTGCTGCGCACCCCGAATGGTTTACCACTCGCGCCGATGGAACGATCGCTTACGCAGAGAACCCGCCAAAGAAGTATCAAGATATTTACCCGTTGAACTTCGACAATGATCCTGAAGGTTTGTATCTGGAAGTTGAGCGCATTACACGGTTCTGGGTAAATCGCGGGGTTCGAATTTTCCGTGTTGATAACCCACACACCAAGCCGGTGTGGGTCTGGGAACGCCTGATCGCCGCTATCAACGCTACCGACCCCGACGTGCTGTTCCTGGCTGAAGCGTTTACCCGACCGCCAATGATGCGCGCGCTTGCTGAAGTGGGATTTCAACAGAGCTATACCTACTTCACTTGGCGAAACGAGCGCGCTGAACTTGAGGAGTACTTCACCGAACTAGCGACAACGTCCGCTGTAGCCATGCGGCCAAATCTTTTTACTAATACTCCAGACATCCTGACCGAATATCTTCAGAACGGTGGGCCGCACGCTTTTGCCATTCGCGCAGTTCTCGCAGCAACCTTGGCGCCGACCTACGGCATCTACAGCGGCTTTGAACTCTTTGAACACGTTGCCCTCAAGTCTGGTAGCGAGGAATATCTCGACACTGAAAAATTTGAGTATCGTCCACGTGACTGGGAGCAAGCAGCCGAACTTGGCATCACGCTCGCACCGATGTTGTCCAAGCTCAACGAGATTCGTCGTGCCCATCCCGCGCTTCAAGACTTGCGTTCGTTGAAATTCCATCCAAGTGACAATCCTCATGTGATGGCTTTTTCTAAGCTCGATCAAGATGATCTGATTCTGGTCGTGGTCAATCTTGATTCCTACAACGAACAGCACAGCAATATCTCGTGGAATATGCCCGCACTGGATATGCCGTGGAATGAACGTTTCATCGCTGAAGATCTCCTCAACGACCTGTCTTGGACTTGGGAACAACACACCTATGTACGACTTGCCCCGTGGGAGCAGGTTGCGCACGTGATTCATGTACCCAGAGGTCCGCGCAATGGCAACTAAGCCCACTATGCGTGTGGCTACTTCAGATAGTGATCTTGATCGAGTTGTAGATGGTTGGCATCACGACCCGCACAGCATTCTTGGACCTCATTCTTCACACGACTCAGTCACTATTCGTGCACTTCGACCACTTGCCGATGCAGTGACACTCGTAACCCCAACGGTAAGAATTCCGATGACTCATGAACATCGCGGGATTTGGTACGCGATTGTTCCTGGCACCGAAATTCCAAGCTATGTTCTTGATGCCGCCTACGACGGAGAAGTGATTCCCGGAGATGATCCGTATCGCTTCCTTCCCACCTTGGGTGATGTTGATTTGCACCTCATCAGCGAAGGTCGACATGAAGAGTTGTGGAATGTGCTCGGCGCACATGTGCGCAGCTATGACACGTCATTTGGTTTAGTTACTGGAACTTCTTTCGCTGTGTGGGCGCCAAGCGCACAAGGCGTCCGAGTCAGCGGCGATTTCAACTTCTGGAATGGCACAGCCCACCCCATGCGTTCACTGGGCTCAACTGGCGTGTGGGAATTGTTCATCCCAAACATCGGTGACGGCGTGACCTACAAGTATCAAATTCTGGGTCACGATGGGGTTTGGCGCGATAAGGCTGATCCAATGGCACACGCCACCGAAATTCCGCCAGCAAGCGGATCGCGCGTCTTCACTTCTACGTATACGTGGAATGACAAAACATGGCTTGATCAACGTGCGGCAAGCGATCCACATCGCAATCCCATCAGCATCTACGAGGTGCACTTGGGATCATGGCGCGAGGGTTTGAGTTATTGCGAGCTGGCAACGCAACTCGTTGAATATGTGCAGCGGACTGGTTTCACCCACGTTGAATTTATGCCACTTGCCGAGCACCCATATTCACCTTCCTGGGGTTACCACGTGACCTCGTATTACGCGCCATCTTCGCGCTTTGGTTCACCTGATGATCTTCGCTACCTGATCGACGCGTTACACAACGCGGGAATTGGAGTGATCGTCGATTGGGTGCCTGCACATTTCGCAACTGACCCTTGGGCGTTGGTGAGATTTGATGGATCCGCACTCTATGAACATCCAGATCCCCGTCGCGGCGAACACCCTGACTGGGGCTCATTCATTTTCAACTACGGCCGGACTGAAGTGCGCAACTTCCTCGTTTCTAATGCCATTTATTGGCTCGAGGAATTTCACGTAGATGGTCTACGCGTTGATGGCGTTGCTTCGATGTTGTATCTGGATTACTCCCGTAAAGATGGCGAGTGGTATCCGAATCAATTTGGTGGTCGAGAAAACCTTGAAGCCGTGCAGTTCTTGCAAGAGATGAATGCAACGGTCTACAAACGTGTACCTGGCGTGATGACGATTGCAGAAGAGTCGACCGCCTGGCCTGGTGTTACCCAGCCAACCTTTAATGGCGGACTTGGTTTCGGCTTCAAATGGAATATGGGCTGGATGCACGACTCTCTCGACTACATCGAGCATGAACCTATTCATCGCCAGTATCACCACGGCGAGATGACCTTCTCGATGGTCTATGCCTATAGCGAGCGATTTATCTTGCCTATTTCCCATGATGAAGTTGTGCATGGAAAGGGCTCACTCATCGGCAAGATGCCCGGTGACCGTTGGCAACAGCTAGCGAACCTGCGCGCATACCTTGGATTCATGTGGGCACACCCAGGTAAGAAGTTGCTATTCATGGGTTCGGAATTTGCGCAATCACAAGAGTGGAACAGCGAAAAGAGCCTTGAGTGGTGGCTTCTTGAACACCCAGAGCATCAAGGCGCACTAGCCGCAGTGAGCGATCTCAATCGCGTCTATCAATCAACGCCAGCACTGTGGCAGCTTGATGATGAACCACGAGGCTTTGAATGGATCGACGCAAATGCTTCGGAAGCAAATGTATTTTCTTGGTTGCGATGGGATGAATCTGGCAGTTGTGTTGCAGTAATCGTCAATATGTCACCCGTACCGCATCAGAACTACCGAATTGCGCTGCCCTTTGTTGGCGCCTGGCAAGAACTTTTCAACTCTGATGCACTGACCTATGGCGGCTCAGGGATGGGCAATCAAGGCGAAGTAACTGCCTTGCCAATTTCGTGGAATGGGCGTCCATCATCGGCTGATGTTGTGGTGCCACCACTTGCTGCCGTGTACCTCTACTTTGGTCGGGCGCGCAGCTAAGCACTCCATCAAATTAGAAAAGAGCGCTTGCAAGTGCAGTGCGCGCAGGAATAACTGCCGGTTCATCCCCCGCGATCAAGAAGAGCTCAAGAAGTCGCGCGCGAAGACGCGCACGATCATCTCCTGCCGTAACTTTGATCGCGGCTATCAAACGATCAAAGGCTGCCCCCCAATTACCATCGAGCACATCGGCATCTGCAAGATCCATTTGTGCATCAACATCATCAACTGATGCAGAGGCGTTCAACACGGCAGTTTCAGTACGGCCATATAAACCGACCATCGCCAGGCCAGCCTGGGCATCAACATCATTGGGAGTAGCCGTCAGTACTGTTTGATACGCCGCTGCTGCTGCATCCCAGTTGCCGGCTTCAATGGCGTCATAAGCCGCCGCAAATCGCGGATCGATGGGATCTTCTTCTACTTCCTGCTCCGCAACAGGAGCACCGCCAACGGTTCCGGTGACACCTTGCTGCGCAGCAATCTTCAATACCTCAGCGATGACTGCGCGGATTTGCGCTTCAGGCTGTGCACCTTGGAACAACGCAGCAGGTTGGCCCTTGATAACAGCAAACACGGACGGCACTGATTGCACCTGGAACGCCTGAGCGAGGCGAGGCTGCGCATCTACATCAATTTTTGCCAAGATCCACGTGCCACCGGCTTCGGCAGCAAGCTTCTCCAACACTGGGGAAAGTTGCTTACACGGCCCACACCAGGTTGCCCAGAGATCCAAGATGACAGGAACTGTTTCGGATTGAGCGATCACCGCCGCCTCGAACGTGGCTTCCGTGACATCGATGACCACGCCTGCCGGCGCATTGGCCTTTGCCATGGCAGCTTGTTCTTGTTGTTGACGGGCTGCGGCTAAGGCGCCTAAATCAATGGCCCCTTGGCCGGCAAAAGGTGTACTCACGAACCCCATTCTTGCCTATGCCGTGCGGCCATTGATCAACGATGCGGATCTTTACCGCAGCAGACCACGACTCATCAGGGTGCGGCGGCGCAGAGGAGCAAAAATCAAGCGCTCGATCAGCACACCGACAAACAAAATCATGAAGATCGAGCCAAGTACCAGCGCCATATCCCCCAGGGAACGGCCGTTATCCAGCATCTGACCCAAGCCAGGTCCAAGTGCTGGGGAAACAGCGATGAGCTCTGCCGCCATTAACGACCGCCAGGAGAAGGCCCAACCCTGCTCTAAGCCGGCGAGGTAGCCCGGCCAAGCCGCGGGCAGGACGATCGCTCGTACACGAGTGAAACCTTTGGCTCCCAAAACTTGGCCTGCGCGCAAAATGATCGATGGAATCTGATCGATACCGTTCATCAAACCAATGGCGATGGATGGAACAGCACCCAAGAGCACCACGGTGTAAATCGTGGCATCGGACAGTCCAAACCAGATGATTGCTGCAGGCACCCAAGCTACTGAGGGTAACTGCTGCAGACCCGTGAGTAACGGCCCAAAGATTGAACGCAAAGTCTTGTTCAGGCCAAGTGCCACGCCAATCGGGGTAGCAATCACAAGCGCGATCAGAAAACCTTGAGCCGCGCGACGAATACTATTGAACGTTGACTGCCAAAGAATTTGATTCTCTGCTTGCTGACCAAGAGCTGCCCACACCTGCGAAGGTGACGGAATGATGTAGTCAGGTTGCCATTGCAACCAAATAATGACTTGCCAAATTGCTATGACTGCACCAATAGCGATCAGTGGAGACAGCAAAGAGAACAAATACTTCTTGACACTGAACTTGTGCTGAGTTGGAGTTTCTAAGGCATCCAAACCGGATTCAAGGCGCTTGAGGTCAAGATCATTACCGTCTGACACTCCAGGGTTAACAGTTTCAGCTGGCATGGCGAACGATCTCCTTACGCAAGTTGTCTGTGATCTCACTCGCGAGCTCAGATACATAACTCGAGTACGTAGAGTCTGTTCGCCATGGCTCATTGGAACCGATGTTCCATTCCTTGATGAACCGGCCAGGTCGCGAGGACATCAGCAATACGCGTTCACTGAGTCGAACCGCTTCACGCACATTGTGTGTGACGAAGATGATCGTGATTCCCGTTTCTTCCCAGATTCGGGTGAGTTCCTCATGCAAGAAATCTCGAGTGATTGCATCAAGGGCAGCAAATGGTTCATCCATGAGCAACACAGAACGACCTTGAGCTAGTGCGCGTGCAATTGCTACACGTTGTCGCATGCCGCCTGAAAGTTCATGTGGTCGCTGGTCATACGAGCGCTCTAAGTGCACGAGATCCAGTAACTCCTGTGCCTTGTCTTTGCGCTCCTTGCGGGGAATTCCGCGCAACTCCAATGCGAGCTCAATATTTTTGCCAGCAGTGAGCCACGGCATTAATGCTGCTTCTTGGAACATCAAGGTAGGAGGGCCGGCAAGCTCTACCGTCCCTGACGTTGCAGACTCAAGGCCAGCCAAAATGTTCAACAACGTTGACTTGCCACACCCTGATGCTCCCACCAGCGAGACGAACTCCCCTGGCGTTACTGACAAGCTCACATCGTCAAGCACGATGGGCCCATCCGCGCTGAACTGCTTCACGATGTGGTGCAGTTCTACTGCTCCACTTGCGACCGTCATCTGTACCTTTCAAGGGTCATTTCTGCGTCATTTCCAAGTAACCCGGTAGACATTACAATGTAGATAGAGAATATCCAAATTTGAATGCGGAACGCCGGTGACAGGACCCCCATCCCGTCACCGGCGTTTCGACTACTTACTCACCTACTGCTGACCAAGGCCACCGGCAGAAACCAGACGCTGCTTTGACTGCTTGAGCAGGCTATTGAGCAAGCGCAGGTCGTAGATGCCGTTCAGCGCACCTGGCTTCAAGGTGAGAAGACCCGCGTTCACCGCATCGTCTGCACTCTTCTTTAAGGTTGCTGGCAGTGCATCCCATGTGAAGCGAAGTTGACCCCAAGCTCGATTGATTACCGAATCTGGAAGTGGCTTGCCCGTCCACTTGGTGATCTGCTCTTGAACAGCATCTTTTGCGGGAAGGATGTTCTTCGCAATCCACTTAATTGAACTGTTATTCGCCTGAAGCACCGTGCGAACAGTTCCTGGGTACTGCTTCAGGAAGTTCTTGCCAGCGATGATGTTTGTCGTAACGAACTGACCGCCTGGCCAAAGATCTTTCTCATCAACGAGAACCTTGCCGCCACCTTCAAGTACCAACCGTGATGCCCAAGGCTCTGGCACCCAGGCGCCGTCAATGTCACCCTTCTTGAACAGGGTCAACGTGGTTGCGTTGTCGGTAGGAATCACCGTGACATCGCCACCGCCAGCAACGTTGGTAGCAAAGCCTTTGTCCTTGAGGAATGAGCGAAGTGCAACGTCTTGAGTTCCACCAAGCTGAGGTGTGGCAATCTTCTTGCCCTTGAGGTCAGCAACACTGGTGATGTTTGGTCTCACGATGAGCGATGCCCCACCTGAAGCAACACCTGATACAACGTTGAGTAAGTCACCATTGGTTGAGGTGTACCCAGCAACTGATGGGTTGGGTCCGATATAACCAATGTCGATCGCACCACCCTTAAGCGCTTCAATTTGCGCAGGACCAGCATTGAAGAGCACGTACTCAACGTTCGTGCCTTCCTTATTGAGGTACTGCTCGAAGAAACGCAGCTGCTGGCCAACGAGTGCTGGAGCATGCGTGACGTTGGCAAAGAAAGCAATGCGCACGGTCTTGGCAGTTGGCAACTTTGGTAATCCAGCTGATGCCGATGGAGTTGGAGTTGCTGTTGGCTTAGGCGCAGCCTGAACCGCCACTGGCAACAAGGCAACACTGGCTGCTGTTAGCGCGATGATCGCCCTTCTGGAGATCTTCTTCATCTTTCCCTTTCGTATTTCTAGGCATTTCCTAGTAAGTTGATGGGAAACATAGTTATAGTTGGCAAAGAAAGCAAATTGGACACACCGCGTGGCCAGTTTCCCCTTCCGCACTATTCCCCGCGAAAAAGAGGACAATGAAAACCGTGCATATCTCCGCCAAAGCCGATTACGGCATGCGCGCGCTTTTGGAACTCACCGCTTCATACCTCGAAAACCCCAAGAAGCTGGTCAAAGGCGACGCCATCAGTACCGCCCAAGATATTCCAGTGAAATTCCTTGAGGGAATCCTTCGTCAACTACGCCAATCGGGCATCGTGGCCAGCCAGCGAGGTGCCGAGGGTGGGTACCGCCTTGATCGCTCCCCTAGCGAGGTCACGATCGCCGATGTGGTGCGAGCTCTCGATGGCCCACTTGCGGCCGTTCGCGGCCAACGCCCAGAAGATGTTGAGTACGCGGGACCATCTGAACACCTCAAAGAGGTCTGGGTAGCGGTTCGCGCAGCGATGCGAGATGTCTTAGAGCACATCACCTTGGCCGATGTTGCCGCCAACAACTTGCCTGACCCTGTGACAAGACTCCTGGATGAGCCAGGTGCATGGCAGCGACGCAAGCCATAGGGCAAGATTCCTTCCATGGATCCCATTTTTAAGCGTGTAGACCACATCGGCATTGCCGTACCAGACCTCGACGTAGCAATGAAGTTCTACGAAGAAATGTTCGGGATGAAAGTCATTCACGAAGAAGTGAACGAAGAGCAAGGCGTTCGCGAGTGCATGGTTGCAGTTGATGGCGGCGGAGCACAGCTTCAGCTCCTTGCCCCAACAGGCCCAGAATCAACCATCGCAAAGTTCATTGATCGCAATGGTCCGGGAATTCAGCAGATGGCGTACACCGTTGACGATGTGGAAGCTGCGTCTGATGCGCTACGCGCCAAGGGCATTCGCATGTTGTACGACGCACCTCGTCGTGGTACCGGTGGTTCACGAATTAACTTCGCGCATCCAAAGGACTGCGGCGGTGTGCTCGTTGAACTGGTCGAGCCTGCCAAGAACGCTGCTCACTAACCCCAGCCATACATGCCCAACGAAATCACCACGTTCTTCCAAGAGCACCAAAGTGAAATCGTTGCTGTAGTTATCGGAATGCTCGGAGCACTTGCGCTCTTGGCACTTCTTCGCAAAGCCATCAAGCTCTTTGTAGTCCTCGCCATCGGTGCGGCACTTATTGCAGCTTGGTGGCTTTCGCGTACCAATGACGTTGCACAACAATTGCAAGATCTCTTTTCGTTCATCAATTAGACATGTCCATCTCGTACGATGAGACGTGGCCACTTCCCCGACCTCAGTTGATGTTGCGCGCTTGGGCCCGCCCACCCCTTGGCACCTTGATCGCGGTCGCGCCTCTGGCGAAATGGGCTACCTCCCAGGCTTAGACGGCATCCGAGCCATTGCAGTTCTCGGCGTCTTGCTTTACCACGCAGATCTTGGCTTCTTGCCTGGCGGATTTCTCGGCGTCGACGTCTTTTTCGTGCTCAGTGGTTTCTTGATCACCACGTTGTTACTCGAACAATTTGAGCGCACTGGTCGGATTAACTTCAAGGCTTTCTACATCGGTCGTGTACGCAGGCTCTTTCCAGCACTCATCGCGCTGCTCCTTGTTATTGCGATTGCATGCATATTTATCTATCAGGATGCGGCCCACAAAACAGCAAGCGACATCATCGCTTCTGCGTTTTATGTAAATAACTGGTGGTACATCGTCGCCGACACTTCATATTTCGATTTTCTCGCCCGTCCACCGCTGCTGAAACATTTGTGGTCTTTGGCAGTTGAGGAACAGTTCTATTTCGTATGGCCAATCGTTGCATTCACGTTGATGCGTATCTGGCGCCGTCGCGGTGTCCTAGTCGCTTCACTGATGCTCGCAACGCTTTCCACCGCATGGATGCTTTACCTTACGTTGCAACACGGCTATCCAGAACTTGCTGATCCAAGCCGCGTTTATTTTGGTACGGATTCCCACGCCATGGGCCTCCTGATGGGTGCGGCACTGGCTAGCGTGTGGCGCCCTGGAATGGCTCGCGCAGTCGTCAATCGCACGACTCGTGATGGACTCACGGCAATCGGCCTCACAACCCTTGCCTCACTCCTCGCGTTCTATTTCTACGTCGGTGAGTACACGCCTTGGCTGTATCGCGGTGGATTTCTCGTTCTCGCGATCCTTGTTGGACTTCTCATTGTGATTGCAAGTCATCCCGCAACAAATTTTGGACGCGCGCTAGGAACTCAACCCTGGCGATACATCGGTCAGCGCTCATATGGGTTGTACCTATGGCATTGGCCGATCTTCGCTGTCACCCGACCAGAGGTTGATACTTCACTCACAGGGTTTTGGCTCCTCGCACTTCGCCTCGTACTCACTTTTACTGTGGCTGAAATCAGTTATCGCTTCCTTGAAATGCCAATTCGACGTGGCGTTCTTGGAGGCGCACTCAGGAAACTCAAGAGCAAAGATGCGCACGTGCGCAAACACACAAGAATTCAGGTGATCACTTCTGTCGCTGTCACCTTGCTGCTGTTGGCAGGCTTAGGCTTCGCATTTGCCAACACGGCTATCAATACGAAGCCGGCCGCCGACGTCGTCGCTGCGATTGGCAAGGAAAAACGAGTTCGCCTCGATGGAGTCATCAATCCAACGATTACAGGTATTGGTGATTCAGTGATGCTTGGCGCTCGGCCAGTGCTTCGCAAGGAGCTCCCTGGTATTGCCATTGATGCTGCAGTCTCTCGATTCCCTGGAGGGTTCTTGGGACCCATGCGCAGATATGAAAGTAAAGGGATGCTCGCGCCCGCGGTCGTTATTCACGCGGGAACAAACGGCACACTTACTGAATCCATGACACGAACTCTTCTCAATATCGTAAAGAAACATCCACGAGTGGTGTTGATTAACGACAACGTGCCTCGCAGCTGGCGCGATTCCAATAATGACTCAATCGCGCGCGTGGCGCCTGAATTCCCCAATGTCGTGGTTGTCGACTGGCGAAAGGCATCGCTGCACCATCCGGAATATTTCGTGTCAGACCGTGTGCATCTCACTCAAAAGGGTGCCCGTGCATATGCAGCATTAATAAGGCAGGCTCTCGCGGCGCCACTTGGCACAACAAACTAAAGATCGCTCCAGCGTTCCATTGGACCATCCCATTCCAACGGTAATGGTGAAAATTCCGGAGCAACTCGCGCCACAATTTCATTGAGCACGACGCGCACTGACTTCTCACCCACCCATAAGTGCCCTGCACCTGGAACACCTACGACCTCGGCTTGCGGAATGCGCGAGAATCTGACAGTTGCTTCGGCCGGCTGCAGGTAGTCATCATTTTCAGGGACCAGCGCAGTGAGTGGTAGATCAGAACTGGCCCAACGATCAAGATCTGACATTTCAGAAAAGCGCAGCGGTGGTGAAAGCAAAATAGCGCCGCGTAACCCTTGATCGGTTTGACCATTGATGGCATGTTTCAAAATCACATCTGTACCAAATGACCACCCCAATACCCAAGGAATTGGTAGCCCTTGATCGCGTACGAACCTCAAGGCCGCCGCAAGATCCAAACCTTCAGCATTTCCTTCGTCAAAGGCGCCTTCGCTGGTGCCGCGCGGACTCGAGGTACCACGAGTGTTAAACCTCAACACCGCAATATTGGCAAGTGCGGGTAGCCGCCAAGCCATCTTGCGCAGCACGTGGCTGTCCATGAAACCGCCTGCGGTAGGCAGTGGATGGCAACACACGATTGTTGCGGTTGGTTCACTATCGATGGGAACCGCGAGCTCACCCACGAGTATTAACCCATCATTTGTGCGCAAGGTGATGGGTTCACGGCGAGCAGGCAGCACAGAATTGGCAACGATTTCCGGCATCTACTGTTCCTTAACGACGAGGTCCACGATGATGACGAGCTGCCCAACATGGCTTATGCCAATGACGTCGCGCATCAACGCCACCGAGACCTTGCGCTGGGTAGGCAACGACATGTGGAGTAGCTGGACGAATCTCATGGTCACAACCTGGGCATCGATAGGTCTTCGTCGCTGCCGAGCCAGTGACGGTTTGTACCACCCACTCTTCGCCATGAAAGTTTTCTACATCGCGGTAAGTGAAAAAGGCTGGACGATCAGCATTGCGCTCAGGTTCTCGACGATGTTTGCGGCCCATATCTAGAACAATCGCAAACTTGGATCTGCAGTTCCCTTGAGCGCTTCGTAATCAAGGACTACACAACGAATACCACGATCTTCGGCAAGGGTGCGCGCTTGTGGCTTAATCTCTTGTGCCGCAAACACTCCACTCACAGGGGCAAGCAACGGATCTCTGTTCAACAGCTCAAGATAACGGGTTAACTGCTCCACACCATCGATTTCGCCACGGCGCTTGATCTCTACGGCCACTGATCCACCATGAGCGTTCCTGCACATGAGATCTACGGGGCCAATCGCTGTAGGGAATTCACGCCGCACGAGCGTCCAATCATCGCCAAGTACGTTCACATGCGTGGCGAGCAAGGCTTGCAAGTGTGCTTCAACGCCATCTTTTTGTAGCCCTGGGTCGACCCCAAGCTCATGAGCAGAGTCATGTTGCACTTCATGAATCGTGATGCGCAGTTGTTCGCCGGCCTTATTCTCCACGATCCACAGCGCGTGATCAGCCTGCCCTTCTGCATCTTTTTCTCTCAAAGAACAGGGTGGACTCATCCAGTTAAGAGGCTTATAGGAGCCGCCATCTGAGTGAATCAACACCGACCCATCTGCCTTCACCATAATGACGCGCTGAGCAGCTGGAAGGTGCGCGGTAAGTCGCCCGACATAGTCGACGGAACAGTTTGCTACCAAGATTCGCACCTCGTAACCGTACCGATGTTGCGATACGAAATTGGGAGGTGCACCATTGGCGTGTGCCCGCATGGAGAGCCTTTTCCTTTGCCTACGGTCCGATCATGGCCTTAATAGGTATTGGTGTTTTTGCCTTCATCCTGAAGTGGGCCTTTTCCCGCGGATCCTCGGTGATTGCCGCCCCACCAAAACCTGGAGCCAGCGACGAGTACGGACTTCTCGTCGTTGCATCGATTCCCAGTACCTACATTGAAGGCGAGATACAACGGCGCACACTGGAAGCCGCTGGGCTGCGAGCCAACCTCGCCAACACCCTTGATGGCCCTCGCGTGATGGTGTGGCCTACCGATCTCGAACAGGCGCTTGCGCTCCTGAAGAAGGATTAGCCCACTTCTTCAAGACGCGTGATCTGTGCTCCTAGGCGCACAAGGTCGGGTACAAATCCCGAATACCCGCGATCAATATGGGAGACCCCATAGACCGTGGTAGTGCCATCCGCCACGAGCCCAGCAAGTACTAATCCTGCGCCAGCGCGAATATCCGTAGCTTCAACCGGGGCACCAGAGAGAGCGAGGCGACCTCGCACCAAGGCGTGATGCCCATCAGTGCGGACATCAGCTCCCAATCGAGCCAACTCTTGCACGAATCTGAATCGAGCTTCAAAAAGATTCTCCGTGACGAGTGCGGCCCCATCGGCTATGGCATTGAGCGCGATGAACTGGGGTTGTAAATCAGTTGGAAAACCCGGATAAGGAAGTGTGACGATGTCCACCGCCTTTGGGCGTTGGTCCATCACTACTCGAAATCCATCTTCAACTTCCGTTACAACCGCGCCCGCTATGACAAGCTTTTCTAGCGCGATTTGTAAATGTTCTACCTTCGCGTTGTGAATAGTGATGTCACCTTGTGTGATGACCGCAGCAACGGCCCACGTGCCGGCCACAATTCGATCAGGAACAGTTCGGTGCGTCACCGGATGTAATTCTTCAACGCCTTCAATTGTCAGAGTGGATGAACCAACACCAGCAATACGGGCACCCATTTCATTGAGCATCCTGCAGATATCCACGATTTCAGGTTCGCGTGCAACATTGTCAATCACCGTGGTGCCATCAGCGGTGACTGCCGCCATCAGGATGGTTTCGGTAGCGCCCACACTTGGAAAGTCAAGATAGACAGATTCGCCTCGAAGTCGCTTCTCGGTGGAAGCTATGAGGTAACCATGTTCATTAACTGCTCGGGCACCGAGCTTGATCAGTCCGTCGACATGCATGTCTAGACCGCGAGAACCAATGTTGTCGCCACCGGGAAGCGCCACTTCTGCCGCACCACAGCGTGCAAGCAACGGCCCAAGCACACAGATCGATGCACGCATGCGTCGGACAAGGTCGTAATCAGCGCGATGGTCAAGAATTGCAGGAACCGTGATCGCGACGACTCCCCCCACCTGATCGTGGGTGACCTCACAACCAAGCCGGCGGAGTAACTCAGCCATAATCTCCACATCCAGGATGTCTGGGACATCGAGCAACGTGGTGGTGCCTTCAGCCAGCAAAGCTGCAGCCATGAGTTTCAGTACGGAGTTCTTGGCTCCGGTAACGCGAACCTCACCGACCAGTCGACTGCCGCCGACCACACTGAGAAGTTCCACGCCTTTATCGTAGGAGTAAGGTCAGAACATGGTGAATTTGACGCGTATCTATACCCGCACCGGCGACGACGGCACAACTTCATTGGGCGATATGAGTCGCACCGGCAAGAATGATCCTCGACTGAAGGCCTACGCCGATGTCGATGAAGCCAACTGCGCCATCGGTGTGGTGCTTGCGATGAAAGCACTGCCGCAGGATGTCACGAGCCTGCTCGTTCGCGTGCAAAATGACCTCTTCGATGTAGGCGCAGACCTGTGTACGCCAGTAGTCGACAATCCCCCTCATGAGCCACTGAGAGTGACACAGCCATACATCGATTACCTCGAGCGTGCTTGTGATGACTACAACGGCAAACTTGATCCACTGCGATCCTTTGTGCTGCCCGGCGGCACAGCGGCAGCAGCGCAACTGCATGTAGCCCGCACCGTGGTACGACGCGCTGAGCGAACGACATGGGCAGCACTGGATACGTACCACGGCGGCATGAACCCACTCACCGCTACCTATTTGAATCGCCTCAGCGATCTGTTGTTTATCTTGTCGCGTCTGGCAAACAAAGATGACGGTGGCGATGTGCTGTGGGTACCTGGCGCTAATCGCTCAACCCCAACAGACAAATAAGAAAGGGACCCAGAAATCTCTGGGCCCCTTTCTTTATAGATATGTACTAGCGTGCAGCACTCGCAAGGCCAGCGACCGAGATGCGGGTTTCCGCACGACGGATGGCTGCATCATCTGGTTCAACAGTGGCGGCCTGAGCACGAGCAAGAGCAGCCTTCGCGCGCTCCAAGTTAATGTCTTGCGCCAACTCAGCAACTTCAGCAATGACATTGATCGCATTGCCAGAAACGGAGAAGAAGCCACCATGAATTGCCACAAGCATCTTTGACCCATCGGTCTTTTCAATGCGAAGTGGACCTTCAACGAGGAGGGCAAGCACTGGCTCATGGCCAGCGAGAATGCCGATCTCGCCTTCAGGGGTCTTAGCAACGACCGACTTCGCTTCACCGCTCCAAAGAGCGCGCTCAGCCGAAACGATGCTGACGGTCAGATCTGCCATGACTTACTTCTTTGCCAACTCGGCAGCAGCCTTTTCGACGTCGTCGATGCCACCGGCCATGAAGAAGGCCTGTTCTGGGAGGTGGTCGTACACACCTTCAGTGAGAGCCTTGAACGAAGCGATGGTGTCTTCAACAGGCACGAACGAACCTGGCTGGCCGGTGAAGGCTTCAGCCACGAACATGTTCTGTGACAAGAAGCGCTGGATGCGACGAGCGCGACCAACAATGATCCGGTCTTCTTCAGAAAGTTCGTCGATACCAAGAATCGCAATGATGTCCTGCAGATCCTTGTACTTCTGGAGAATTTCCTTCACACGAGCAGCAACTGCATAGTGCTCATCGCCCACGTAGCGTGGGTCAAGGATGCGTGAGGTTGAGTCGAGTGGATCCACAGCTGGGTAAATACCAAGCTCGGAGATCGGACGGCTCAGGGTGGTGGTTGCATCCAAGTGAGCGAAGGTGGTTGCCGGAGCTGGGTCAGTCAAGTCGTCAGCAGGAACGTAAATTGCCTGAAGCGAAGTAATCGAGTGACCACGCGTTGAAGTAATGCGCTCCTGGAGCTGGCCCATTTCGTCAGCAAGGGTCGGCTGGTAGCCCACCGCTGATGGCATACGACCCAGAAGTGTTGACACCTCAGAACCTGCCTGAGTGAAACGGAAAATGTTGTCAATGAACAGCAACACGTCCTGCTTTTGTACATCGCGGAAGTACTCAGCCATGGTGAGTGCCGTCAATGCAACACGAAGACGCGTGCCTGGTGGCTCATCCATCTGGCCGAACACAAGAGCAGTCTTTTCGAGAACGCCTGACTCACTCATTTCGAGGAAAAGGTCGTTACCTTCACGGGTACGTTCACCCACGCCTGCGAACACCGATACACCGGAGAAGTTTTCGGCTACGCGGTAGATCATTTCCTGAATAAGAACGGTCTTGCCTACACCGGCGCCGCCGAACAGGCCGATCTTTCCACCCTTAACGTAGGGAGTAAGAAGGTCAATGACCTTGATACCGGTCCAGAAGACTTCAGTCTTTGACTCAAGCTGATCAAAGGATGGCGCCTGACGGTGGATGCTCCAACGCTCCTTGATGTCCAAACTTGACTCTGGCACGTCTAGTGGCTGGCCCAAGGTATTCCATACGTGGCCCTTGGTGACGTCACCAACAGGAACCATGATTGGGTTGCCGGTGTCTTCAACAGGTGCACCACGGACAACGCCGTCAGTTGGCTGCATCGAAATAGCACGCACCATGTTGTCGCCGATGTGCTGAGCAACTTCAAGAGTCAGCGTACGGTCGCCGCCGCCTTCTTCGCCAGTGTCGAAAGACACGTTGACGTGAAGTGCGTTGTTGAGCGCTGGCATGGCCTCGACTGGAAACTCAACGTCGACAACCGGTCCGGTGACGCGAGCAACGCGGCCCACGCCGGTGGTGGTCTGAGTAGTCATGACGATTCCTTCTCCTAGCTCGAGGCGAGCGCGTCTGCGCCGCCCACGATCTCGCTGATTTCTTGGGTGATCTCGGCCTGACGGGCCTGGTTTGCCTGACGGGTAAGCGTGCGAATGAGGTCTTCAGCATTGTCAGTCGCTGATTTCATTGCACGACGACGTGCTGCATGCTCCGAAGCTGCTGACATCAGCAACGCGGAATACACCGAGTGCTGGATGTACTGAGGAAGAAGACCATCGAGCACGGTCTCTGCTTCAGGTTCGAATTCATAAAGCGGGAACGGCATTGCCGAGTCCTTTTCAATGACTTCGTCTACAACTTCAAGTGGCAGTACACGACGGATGCGAACTTCTTGGGTTCCCATATTGACGAAGTGGGTGTACACGATATGAATCTCGTCAACACCACCTTCCTCGACTGGGGTCAAGAATGCGTTCAGCAAATCTTCGCCGATGCGCTTGGCATCTGCGTAGGTTGGCTGGTCAGTGAAGCCGGTGTATTCGCCACCAACTGCACGTTCACGGAACTTGTAATACGCAACGCCCTTGCGACCAACAACAAACGGAATCGCAGTGACACTGTCGTTGCGAAGGTTTGCGTACAAACCTTCTGCTTCACGAAGTGTGTTCGCTGAGTAAGCACCTGCAAGACCGCGGTCAGCAGTCACCACAAGTACAGCAGCCTTGACGCGATTATCGGGGTTGGCCATCAGCGGATGCTTTGACACATCTGATGCACCGGTTGCTGCAGCATTAATCGCAGCCATGAGGTGTTGCAGATATGGCAAAGAAGCATCCAGGCGCTGCTGCGCCTTCACGATGCGCGATGAAGCAATCAGCTCCATCGCTTTCGTGATCTTCTTAGTCGCCTGCACGGAGCGGATGCGCCGGCGGAAGACTCTCTGTTGAGCGCCCATGTGTATTAGCCCCGAACGGTCCGAGTGACCGTGGCGTGATCGATTTCTTCATCAGCTACTGCGCGCACTGGCTCGTCGTTAACGAGCAAGTGACCTGCAGTGGTGGTGAACTGCTTCTTGAAGTCAGCGATCGCTGTTTCGAGAACTGAAACCGAATCATCGGAAAGATCCGTAGTGGTGCGAATCGCATCAAACACTGCTGGCTTGGTGCGCTCCACAAAGCTCAAGAACTCTGAGTCGAAACGACGGATGTCTTCAACAGGGACATCGTCGAGACGGCCGGTGGTACCTGCCCACACGGACACAACTTCGCGTTCCATCGATTGTGGTGCGTACTGAGGCTGCTTCAATAACTCAACCAAACGTGCACCACGCTCAAGCTGAGCCTTTGATGCTGCGTCAAGGTCTGAGCCGAAGGCTGCGAAGGCTTCGAGCTCACGGAACTGAGCAAGATCAAGACGCAAACGTCCAGCAACCTTCTTCATTGCCTTGGTCTGTGCCGAACCACCCACGCGGGAAACCGAGATACCCACGTTGATTGCTGGGCGAACGCCTGAGTTGAACAGATCTGACTCGAGGAAGCACTGACCGTCGGTGATCGAAATAACGTTGGTCGGAATGTAAGCCGACACGTCGTTTGCCTTGGTTTCGATGATTGGCAAGCCAGTCATCGAACCGCCACCGAGCTCATCGCTGAGCTTTGCGCAGCGCTCGAGGAGACGTGAGTGCAAGTAGAAGACGTCGCCTGGGTAGGCCTCGCGGCCTGGTGGACGACGAAGGAGCAATGAAACTGCGCGGTAGGCCTCTGCTTGCTTTGACAGATCGTCAAACACAATGAGGACGTTCTTGCCCTGGTACATCCAGTGCTGGCCAATGGCCGAACCGGTGTAGGGAGCCAAGTACTTGAAGCCTGCTGGGTCAGATGCGGGTGAGGCAACAATCGTGGTGTATTCCAAAGCGCCGTATTCCTCAAGCACACCCTTCACCGAAGCGATAGTTGAGCCCTTCTGGCCGATGGCGACGTAGACGCAGCGAACCTGCTTCTTTGGATCGCCAGATAGCCAGTTTTCGCGCTGATTCAAGATGGTGTCGAGGCAGACCGCGGTCTTACCGGTCTGGCGGTCACCGATCACGAGCTGGCGCTGGCCACGACCGATAGCGGTCATTGCGTCAATTGCCTTGATGCCGGTGAGGAGTGGTTCCTTTACTGGCTGGCGCTGGACCACGGTTGGTGCCTGTACTTCGAGGGCACGACGGCCTTCAGCAGCAATTGGACCAAGGCCATCGATTGGTGCGCCAAGTGGATCTACCACGCGGCCCATGAAGGCATCGCCGATTGGCACGGAAAGCACTTCGCCGGTGCGACGCACGGCTTGGCCTTCTTCCACCTTTGAACCATCGCCAAGGAGCACGACGCCGATTTCGCGGACATCGAGGTTGAGTGCCAGGCCAAGAAGGCCACCCTCAAACTCCAACAGTTCGTTGGTCATTGCTGAGTGGAGACCCTCCACACGTGCAATGCCGTCACCGGTTTCGATGACGCGACCAACTTCTTCTCGGGCGGTTGCGGGCGAGTACGCCGCGACGTTCCGCTCGATCGCATCCCGGATTTCTTCCGGCCGGATCGTCAGCTCCGTCATGGTGACCTTTCTTTCTCGCACCCACATCTACGTGGGACGCGCCTTGGACTGCTGGGTGTTTGGTCTGTTAACCGAGAACGACTCGGCGGGCTTGCTCTAACTTGGCGGCGACAGTGCCATCGATGACTTCATCGCCAACCTTGACGTACACGCCGCCGAGGACACTTTCATCCACAGCAACGTTGAGGCGAACTGTCGTGCCCTTCAAGCGGCTCAACACATCGGCAAGGCGACGTGATTGATCTGCATCAAGGGGACGAGCAACCCGAACCTCGGCAACCACACGCTCGCGTTGACGAGCAGCAAGGTCGCAAAGATGTTCGATTACTGAATCAAGGCGTCGACCGTGGAGATTTCCCACGATAAACGCCAATACTGATTCAGTTGCGGCAGTGCCACGGCCTGCAAGCAGGTCGCGAACAATTGCTGCTTTTGAGGCGGCTGTTGTTGCTGGATTCGTGAGCGCCATTTGCAGGTCAGAAGACTCATCGATTGCGCGCCCGAAGAGGAAAATTTCTTCTTCGGTGGCATCGAGTTGCCCATTGGCATCTGCAACAGCAAATGCGGCCTGGCAACCGAGTTCCTCAAGTGCAAGCACAAGGTCTTGATCTGTTGACCAACGGTCAGCAACGACATCAGCAACGACATCAGTAGCCAGCGCGCTCACACGAGATCCAAAGACTTCACGAGCAAGGGCATCACGGGCTTGCACTGATTGACCTGAGTCAGCCAATGCATTGCGTAATTGCTTCTCACGGCCAAGGAGGTCAGCAACAGAAAACAACTCTGCAGCCAAGCTCTCAAAGCCCGCGCTTGCGCGACGGGCCTCAAGGGCTGTTCCTTGGTGGGTAAGCGAACCCCGGCTAGCTCCAAGCATCAGCGCGCCACCTGCTGATCAAGATCGTTGATGAAGTCTTCAACGGTTTGGCGAACGCGAGCATCATCGGTGAGCGAAACGCCCACGACCTTGCCAGCCAAACCGACAGCGAGTTCGCCAACTTGGCGGGTGAGTGAAGCAGTGGCTTGTGCACGGTCTGCAGCAAGCTGTGCCTCCGCAGCAGTCGTAACCGCTTGAGCAGCAACACGGGCCTCATTGCGAGCTTCCTCAATGATGGCCGTGCGGTCAGCCTGCGCCTGCGTGCGAATTGCCGAAGCTTCTTCGCGTGCAGCTGCGAGCTGTGCCTTGTATTCCTCAAGCACCTGCTGTGCCTCGGCCTGTGCAGCTTCTGCACGACCGATGCCACCCTCAATGGTGTTGGTGCGCTCGTCGAGCGTCTTCTTAATCGCAGGGAGTGCCAACTTGCCCAGCACACCGAACACGACGAAGAAAGCGATCAAACCGATGATTAATTCATCGATCGGCACCGAGAGCACAGAAGGCATTTCTTCTGCGCCACCCGAGGCGATGACCGCCACCGAAGCAAAAAGGTTTGTCACGGGGTGACCCCTTCAGGTTTACACCTGCATTGCTGCAGGTTTGCGAGGACTACTTGCCGAAGACGAAGGGAACGACGAAGCCGATGAGGGCCAACGCCTCTGCAAGGGCGAAGCCCAGCAGCATGTTTTGGCGGATTACGCCGTAAGCCTCTGGTTGGCGGGCGATTGCCTGCACACCTTGGCCGAAGATGATGCCGATACCAATGCCGGGGCCAATTGCTGCAAGGCCGTAGCCGAGCGAACCGATGGAGCCGGTGACTTCCGCGAGAAGCGACATGTCGTTTCCTTTACTTTGCCTGGCCGACGGTCGTTCCGCCGGTCTGGGGTCTATGGGGTAGTGCTCTTTATTGTTAGTGCTCTGCCTTCAATGCGCCACTGATGTAGACAGCAGTGAGCAAGGTGAAGATATATGCCTGAAGTGCCTGAATCAGCACTTCAAAGCCGGTCAATGCAATCGTAACTGCAAATGACGCGACTGAACCGAGGATGCCGACCACGCTGGCGCTGATCAAGTAGAACGTTGCGACGCTAAACGATGCAATGAGCAAGTGACCGGCGAACATGTTGGCAAACAAACGCACTGAGTGAGTGAAGGGGCGAACCACAATGTTCGAGATGAACTCGATTGGGGCCAACAACACGTACATCGGTGCAGGAACGCCAGGAGGGAACATCATGTTCTTGAAGAACGGGATGAAGCCCTGACGGTAAATACCCAGCGGCACCCAGCTCAAGTACACGATGAGGGCAAATGCCACTGGGATAGCGAAGATTGAAGTAACCGGGATCTGCAAGAACGGCACGATTCCCACAAAGTTCATCAGCCAGATCATGAAGAACAGGGTGAACAAGAAAGGCACAAACTTGTCGCCATCCTTACCCATTGCTTCACGGGCGATGCCATCACGAATGAAGGTATAGCCAAGCTCACCGACATTTTGGGCGCCACGGGGAACCAACTTTGGCTTGCGGAAGGCGTAGAGGAAGAAAGCCATCAAGACCACAGAGACCAAAACGATCAAGAAAGTGATTTTGGTGATATTGAAAGAAAGTGAGCCAATGTCAAACGTCAACACTGCATCAAACTGGAAAATCTCAGCGCCTGGTGCGGGGAAACCACAGCCTGACATCAGGTGGCAACTTGGCCCACCATTTGCGGTCACGACTTCAGCCGACAACGGAATCCTCCAGGTACATCATCACGATGACGAGTCATTCGTGCGATTGGTATAACGCTTGTGTTCTTTTGCTAGTCCACTAAAGATCAAGACGTATGACAGTGCCAGGCCAATCATTGCCCCGACAGCCATCAGAATTGCCTGATGCCCGATCCACAACGACAGCAACCAGCCCAGGCCGGTGTAGCAAATCAAACCGGCACCAATACGACTGGTGATTGTCCAAGCAGAGTCAGCCAACTCTCGCGAATCTTCCAACGAGACAGACTGTTTTCCAGCGGGTGAACCGTACCACCCTGAGCGGGGTGGGAACCGCCGAGGTGCGGCAGTTAGTTTCGCCACATCATCGGCGCCTTGGAAGTGCGCAGGCGTGCTCATTTACCCACCTGTGGTTCCACGTAGAGAACCTTAGTTTTTCCATAAACCCAGACTTCCGCGACTGTCCAGGCAACGGTGCAAGCAACAACAGTGAGCGCAAACACCTTGGTATTAAAGGCAGTTGTATCCGCAAACACAATGATGATGACGAAAAGTACGCCAATCTTGAGCAAATAGGTCAACAGCGCAACCGTCATTGCCATCTCAGGTGCATTTTTCATCACACCGGCGATGACGAGTTGACCAACGCTGAAAAAGACCAGAACCAAGACAGCTGCGAAGACCGCTCCAATGAACCCAGATGAGCCAGCGAAGATTCCACCCAAAATGATGGCCAAGATGCCAACGCTTGCAGTCAGAATTCCTGCGGTACGAAGTACCGGAACTCCCGAAGCGGTAGACACAACGGTGACGTTATCGCACTGCGCCGGTGCGCATGAGGTCAGTAGAGGTGGCCTTGCTCACGCTGGGGCGCTTCACTGCCCAAATCAATATCCCTAATCCGATCACAAAGCCAATGGCGGCATAGACGAACGGGATAAATGCGACAGCCACTGCCGTGCCAGCGATCAATCCGGTCCACGCATACATCAAGAAAGCCGCACGGATTTGAGAGTGACCCATTTCCAATAGGCGGTGATGCAAATGTTGTTTATCAGGCGAGAACGGATTCTTGCCTGCCCTAGTGCGCCGAATTACTGCCATCACCAGATCAATGAGTGGAATCGCCATCACGGCCAGCGGAATGATCAGCGGCAATAAGGTCGGCAAGAGCGCCGGACCAGCGACCACGCTTGGATCAATCTGGCCGGTCAACGTAATAGTGGCTGCGGCAAGGAGCAGACCTAAAAGCATCGAACCGGTATCCCCCATGAAAATTCGGGCCCGGTAAAAATTGTGCGGCAGGAATCCCACGGCCATACCAAACAACAACGCGGATACCAACGTTGCAAGTGTTGCTCGAGCAATCCCAAGTTCAACGGAAAGTAAATACGAGTAAGCAAAGAAAGCACCGGCGGCTACTGCGACGATGCCGGCGGCTAAACCATCGAGTCCATCAACAAAGTTCACTGCGTTGATACAGACCAACACAATGATCACTGTGAGCAACACACTCGTGACCGGGTCCACGACGAACGTTCCACCAAATGGCAGCCAAATCACCGAGATACCTTGTGCTGCCATCAGACCCGCAGCGAGCACTTGCCCAGCAAGTTTTACGGGTGCATCTAAGCCCCACTTGTCGTCAACGATGCCTAGCAGGACGATCACCGTTGCGCCAGAAATTAACGCCATCGGAGTATCAGCCTGACCAAACACTGAACCCATCTTCGGCAACTTGCTCGCAAGTAACAAACCTGTGAGCAAGCCGAAGAACATTGCCAAGCCACCAAGACGGGGCGTTGGTTCTGCGTGCACATCGCGATCGCGAACAGCCGCCATCACTTTGAATCGAAGTGCAATCCGCTCAACCACGGGGGTCGTTAAGTAGGTGACTGCCGCAGCAGCCAACAAACAGAGCAGATATTCGCGCATGTGACCTCTAGCGCGCGTACGCCGGGAATCGACTTGTGAGTTCGCTGACGCGTGCAGCAATCTCCGGAGCTTTACTTCCATCAACATCGCGCACTGCTTCACCAATAGCCGAAGCAATAACTGACATTTCTGGAACGCCCATACCTTGGGTTGTCACCGCTGGAGTACCAACGCGAATACCTGATGCAACTGCAGGCGGTTGTGGGTCATACGGAATTGCGTTCTTGTTCAACGTAATGCGAGCAGCGTCACAGCGAGCTTCTGCATCAGTGCCGTTGACACCAATACCCTGAAGATCAATGAGTGCCAAGTGTGTATCCGTTCCACCACTGACAGGGCGCATGCCTTCAGCTGCAAGTCCGGCTGCTAGCGCCTGCGCATTTGCAATCACTTGCTTTGCATATGCCTGATATTCAGGCGTTGCAGCTTCCTTCAATGCAACAGCCTTACCTGCAACTGCGTGCATCAATGGCCCGCCTTGCATCATTGGGAAGACAGCCTTATCGATAGCAGCAGCGTGCTCTGCCTTGCAAAGGATCATGCCACCGCGTGGGCCGCGCATGACTTTATGCGTGGTGAAACTTACGACGTCCGCGTACGGCACAGGGCTTGGAATTGCCTTACCTGCAACAAGTCCAATGAAGTGCGCAGCATCCACCATCATGATTGCGCCGACCTCATCACAGATTGAACGGAAGGCTGCAAAGTCGATCAAACGTGGGTATGCAGTTGCACCACAGATGATCATCTTTGGCTTATGTTGAATTGCGAGTGCGCGCACTTCGTCATAGTCAATCTGTTCGGTGTCTTGACGCACACCATAAGAAACGATGTTGAACCATTTACCAGAGAAGTTCACCTTCGAGCCATGGGTGAGGTGACCACCGTGAGGAAGGCTCATCGCCATCACCGTGTCGCCTGGCTTTGTGAATGCTCCATACACGGCGATATTCGCACTCGCACCACTATGCGGTTGCAAGTTGGCATGCTCAGCACCGAAGAGTTCCTTCGCCCGCGCAATACCAATGTTTTCGGCAATATCTACTTCCGCACAGCCACCGTAGTAACGCTTGCCTGGATAGCCCTCGGCGTACTTATTGCTCAGGATCGAACCAAGAGTGGCCAGGACAGCAGGTGAGGTGAAGTTCTCAGATGCAATGAGCTGAAGACCACCACGCACTCGCTCAAGCTCAGCCAACAAGACATTGGCGATTTCGGGATCTTCCTGCGCAAGCGCATTGAAGTCAGGTCCCCAGAACGGCGTGGTGCTCATGACACTCCTTGTGAAGGTGAAGGTCTCATTCTACGCGGCTTACAAAGGTGCGCCTTTATCGAACATCCCGCAAGCCCAAGGGAAATCCGCGGACTATTGAAGTTCAGGCAGCAATTCACGCAGAAGTGTGACTGACAGCGCACCTTCGCGCACCACCTTTGGAGTCACACCAGTCACATCAATCACAGTGCTGGTGAGTTCGTCGTCGCCCAGGGTTCCGAGATCAATGCCCACTGACGCACAATCACCAAGCTGTTTGATTGCTTCATCAAGGCTTTTGGGAGCACTTCCACCAGCGGCATTTGCGGCGGTGACCACCATCGGGCCGGTGCGCTCCAAGATTGCCAAGGTCAGCGGGTGAATCGGCATCCGGACTGCAACAGGCAACCCTGTGGGCAAATCCCACGCCAACGAAGGTTGACTCGGCAGTAGCAGTGTCATCGGTCCAGGCCAGAAAGCCTGCATTAACGCTTGAACGGTTCCAGTCACTCCGGTCGCAATACCTTGCACCGTTTGGGCACCGGGAACCATCAACGGCAGTGGTGAGCCTTCCGGCTGGCCTTTGGCTGCGCGAATAGCTGCTACTCCCCTACGTGAAAAGGGATCTGTCGCCAAGGCGTACACCGATTCAGTTGGTAGCAAAACTAAATCGCCTCGTTTTACTGCGCTCACAGCAGCACTGATCGCGCGCTCACGCGAAGCACCAGCAACTCCCGACAAGGTCAACATGAACTACACCCGACGGGCAATCGTGAATCGAGGTAGACCGTTGAGATCGATGCGATCCGCCACCTCTGTGAACACAGGCGTACCAGCAGGGATGCCTGTGATCGAAGCAATTTCAAAATCTGCGGTGTAAGCCTTGGTGATCCCTGGCACTCCACGCATCCCAGCATCTGTTCCTTGAACGTCAGCATGCTCAATCACCAATAACCCGCCTGGTGCCAACAAGATTGCCGCGGTGCGCAGCACTCCACGTACGACATTAAGACCATCTTCACCGCCGTACAGCGCCATCTTTGGTTCGTGATCGCGAACTTCAATTTCACGCGGAATCATCGCATCGGGAATGTATGGGGGATTACTGACGACCACTGAAACCTGGCCTGCAAGGCGCGCTAGCGGACGACCTGAATCTGCAACATGTTCGGCATCATCATGAATCACTTCAACACGTGATCCAGCAGCAGTAAGGACCTCCTCATGTGCCTCCACATTGCGCTGTGTCCAATTGATCGCATCGTCTGAGAACTCAACCGCGTGAATGCGTGAATTCTCAACTTCCAACCCAAGAGAGATGGCGATGGCGCCACTGCCTGCACAGAGATCAACTCCGATGCGCGAACCAACGAGTTGTTCACGTAACTCGCGAATTGCTGCTTCTGCTACGAGTTCAGTTTCTGGGCGAGGAATGAAGACGCCAGGACCAACTTCTACATCAATGCGACGAAAACCTGTGGAACCCAATAAGTGTTGCAGAGGAACACGAGATAGGCGCTGCGTGAGCAACTGTTCAACATGGACGCGCTGCTCATCCGTGATGTCATCTTGAAGAATTAAACGATTACGTGGAATGCCAAGCGCATGGGAAACAATCCAAGCTGCATCAGCAGCAGGTGAAGGAATGCCAACTGCATTCAAACGACGTTCAGCGTCAAACAACATATCTCGCACAGTGGAGCGTCCACCTTGAGTGCGTTCAATGTCTACGCTCACGCTGCTCCCCCAGAGGAAAGTTTGGCTGCATTGTCGGCATCAATGCACGCTTGGATCACCGCATCAATATCGCCGTCAAGAATCTGATCAAGGTTGTGCGACTTAAAGCCCACACGGTGATCATTCAAACGATTTTCAGGGAAGTTGTAAGTACGAATGCGTTCACTTCGGTCGACAGTGCGTACCTGTGAACGGCGCGCATCTGAGGCATCTTTCGCAGCAGCTTCTTCAGCAGCAGCTAGCAACCGAGCACGCAGAATTCGCATGGCTGATTCCTTATTTTGCAACTGACTTTTTTCGTTCTGGCAAGAGACCACCACGCCAGTTGGAAGGTGCGTGATGCGTACTGCGCTGTCGGTGGTGTTCACACTCTGACCGCCTGGGCCTGATGAACGGTAAACGTCGATGCGCAAATCGTTTTGATCAATTTCAACTTCAACATCTTCGGCTTCTGGAAGCACGAGTACGCCAGCTGCAGATGTGTGAATTCGACCTTGTGACTCAGTTGCGGGAACTCGCTGTACGCGGTGGACACCGCCTTCAAATTTCAAACGGGCAAAAGGAGTCTCCCCGGGCACAGGAACTCCACGAGTCTTTACTGCGATTGCAACATCTTTGTAGCCACCAAGATCGGACTCAACGGCTTCGATCACCTGGGTGATCCATCCCCGACGCTCTGCGTATCGCAGATACATGCGAGCAAGGTCGCCGGCAAAGAGCGCTGATTCTTCGCCACCTTCACCTGATTTGATTTCCAAGATGACGTCCTTGTCATCCATCGGATCCCGAGGCAAGAGCAAGGTGGTGAGGTGTTCGGCAGCAAGCGCCTCCGCGTCAACTAATCCTGGGAGTTCAGCGGCGAAGGCTTCATCCTCTACCGCAAGTTCGCGAGCCGCAGCGACATCATCGGTCAGTGCCAACCATTGCTTGTAGGAGGACACCACCGGACCAAGCTCGGCATATCGACGACCGAGCTTGCGTGCCAGCGTCTGATCGCCATGCACGGCCGGATCAGCTAACTGTTGCTCGAGGTCGGCGTATTCGCTGACTAACTCGGCACACGACTCAAACACGGTGCGTCCTTCCAACAAGATCGAACATGAGGCCGGGCGCCGGTCTGGGGTCGACCGCGCGACGGGGGAGACACGCGGTCGACCCCAGGCCGGCGCCCGGGGTCAAAAACTAGTTAGCTGCTTCTTCTTCTTTTTTGCCGAAACGCTTCTCGAAGCGAGCCACACGGCCGCCAGTGTCAAGAATCTTCTGCTTACCTGTGTAGAACGGGTGGCAGGCTGAACAAACGTCAGCGTGGATCGAGCCGTTCTTCGCAGTGCTACGGGTCACAAAGGTTTCGCCACAGGTGCACGTAACCGTTGTCTCAACGTATTCGGGATGAATGCCAGTCTTCACGAACTTCTCCTTGGTATGTCCCGGGTCGGATACCCACGATGGCGGGACCGTGAACCGGGTCAGATGTAATTATGCCACTGGCCCCCCGATCCGCGAAATGCGGACTGGAAGGGCCAGCGGTGATGAGGCTTTTAGTCGTCTTCACCCGGAAGTCCACCCGTACCTGGGGTGGTCTTCATAATCTGGCTCATAAACTCAAAGTTCGTCTTATTTTCACGAAGTTTGGAAAGCAGGAGCTCAATTGACTGCTGCTGATCAAGCGCATGGAGCACCCGACGCAATTTCCAGACGACCTTGAGCTCATCAGGAGCCATCAGGAGTTCTTCCTTGCGGGTACCTGAAGCATCTACGTCAACCGCTGGGAAGACGCGCTTATCCGCCAAGCGGCGATCCAACTTGAGTTCCATGTTGCCAGTGCCCTTGAACTCTTCGAAGATCACTTCGTCCATTCGGGAACCAGTCTCCACAAGCGCGGTGGCCAAAATCGTGAGCGACCCACCATTTTCCACGTTACGAGCGGCACCGAAGAACTTCTTTGGTGGATACAGAGCAGTTGAATCCACACCACCAGACATGATGCGTCCAGATGCGGGAGCCGAGAGGTTGTACGCGCGACCAAGACGAGTCATCGAGTCGAGCAAGACCACGACATCATGCCCGAGTTCAACCAAACGCTTAGCCCGCTCAATGGCTAATTCGGCAATGATCGTGTGATCCTCAGCTGGACGGTCGAAGGTTGAAGCAATCACTTCACCCTTGATCGAACGCTGCATATCGGTGACTTCTTCTGGTCGCTCATCAACGAGAACAACCATCAAATGCACTTCTGGGTTGTTTTCAGTGATCGAATTAGCGATCGACTGCAACACCATGGTCTTACCAGCCTTTGGTGGCGAAACGATCAATCCACGCTGACCCTTGCCAATAGGTGCAACCAAGTCGATCACACGAGCGGTGAGGTTTGATGACTCGGTTTCAAGACGCAAACGCTCTTGCGGATACAACGGCGTGAGCTTTGAGAACTCAGGGCGATTACGTGAGGCCTCAAGTTCACCGCCATTGACTGTGTCAATGCGAACAAGTGGATTGAACTTCTCTCGGCGTTCACCATCACGTGGCTGCTTTGTTGCACCAGTGATCGCATCACCCTTGCGAAGTCCGTGCTTGCGAACCATTGATAGGGATACGTAGAGATCGTTTGGACCAGGCAAGTAGCCACTGGTACGAACAAAGGCGTAATTCTCCAGCACATCAAGAATGCCTGCTACTGGAACGAGTACGTCGTCTTCATGAATTTCGATATCGGCTTCGCTGTACCCACCATTGTTGCGATTGCGATCATTACCACGAGGACGCTCACGGAAACGGTCATTGCGATTTCGGTTGCGATCGTTACCGCGATCATTGCGATTTCGGTTGCGATCGTTACCGCGATCATTGCGATCACCGGAATCACGATCATTGCCCCGATCGTTGTTGTCTTCACGAGGTGCACGCTCAGCACGATCCTGCTGCGGGCGACGATCGCGGTTGCGCTCTTCGCGAGGAGCACGATCTTCACGAGGCTCACGTGGTTCGCGTTCGTCGCGAGATGCACGCTCCTGGCGGGGAGCGCGTTCTTCACCAGAGGCAGACTTCTCATCAGCAGCGGCACGCGGAGCGCGAACTGGACTTTGATGAGCAGAGATTGCGGCGACAAGGTCACCCTTGCGCATTGCGTTGGCACCTGAGATGCCCATTTTGTTGGCCATAGCTTTGAGCTCAGGCAACAACATTGAGGAGAGGCTTTCACCACGTGGTTTACGGGCGGCCGTTGATTCAGTCACAAATTTCCTTTGATTCGGATGATTCTCCAGATTGAAACCGACCAGTGATTTGAACGGATTCAGAAGTGATGTGCAGCGGAACTGAAGTTGAGGAAGAACGGCAGCTATTTTCCCGCGACGCTGGAGATGACAGAACTATATCACGAGGGTGGTTTAGGGGGTCATAACTGGGGAATTATGTACACCAAGGCGCGCCACGGTGCGCTCGCTTACTTGCCATTGATCCCCTGCTGCTGCTCTGACCATTTCACTATCGCCTGCTGCTCCAAAAACTAATACTGTTGGACCAGCACCTGAAATCACAGCTGGCAAACCTTCAGCACGCAAAGCATCCATCAATGCCATGGAATCCGGATACACCGAGCGACGTGACTCCTGATGAAGTCGATCTTGGGTTCCGATAAAGAGTAATGAAGGGTCATGCGTAAGTGCATGAACCAACAGTGCGGCACGTGAAATATTGAATGAAGCATCCGCCCGAGAAACCGTTGACGCCAAAGCATTTCTGGCATGCAACGTCGGCACTTTGAAAGCCGGAACAGCAGTGATAGGAATAACAGAACCATGCACTTCATGACGCACGCACTGCGCACTATCGCCCTCAAGCCAGGCATTCGTGAACCCGCCGTACAGCGCTGCTGCGAGATTGTCAGGATGTGATTCAAGCGCAAGAGCAACCTGTAAGAGCACTTCATCTGGCATGAGCTCAGTGCCTTCAACCACCATTGCGCGCGCAAGCGCAAGTCCACCAATGATTGCAGCGGCCGATGAACCCATACCTCGCCCGTGCGGAATGACATTCGTGCAGCGAAGAACGAGCCCCTCGGGGCGCACATCCATGGCCTGGAATCCCAAAGCCATTGACTGCACTACCAAGTTGCTGGCGTCGCGTGGCACATCAGTAACCCCTTCGCCTTCAACTTCAACTAGGACACCTTCATCTTGCGAGGCAACGCCGGAAAGGATG
>WLOE01000030.1 GCA_009699465.1 Actinomycetota bacterium
CCACTGCGTTACACATTGACACTGGTGTCACAACGGTATTCGTCTACGACGGATACCCAGGTGGGGCAGGGTTTGCACAACATGGGTTCGATATCGCTCGCCAGTGGCTAACCGCTACTCGCGATCTCATCCGGGAATGTCGGTGTCGCGAAGGTTGCCCATCGTGCATCCAATCTCCTAAGTGCGGCAATGGAAATAATCCACTTGATAAGGCGGCGGCAATTCGCATCTTGACTGAGCTTTTGCGCAACTCAACTGATTAATTGTCTAAGGAATTTACCCAGACACTCACCTGCAGTACCGTGACCCTCATGTCGACGGCAGCCTTCTTTGACCTCGACAAGACCATTTTGGCCAAGTCGAGCGCCTTCGCCTTTGCGCGGCCCTTTTTCAAAGGCGGCTTGATCAGTCGTCGCGGAGTCCTACGCAGCGCTTATGCCCAACTCGTGTTCGTCACTTCAGGCGCTGATCACGAACTCATGGAACAGATGCGCACGTACGTCACCAACTTGGTCACTGGCTGGGATGTTGAATCAGTACAGTCGATCGTTGCGGAAACTCTCGACGAGATTATCGATCCAATGGTGTATCAAGAAGCGGTCGATCTCATTGCCGAGCATCGAGCTGCAGGTCACGAGATTGTGATTGTTTCGTCATCAGGTAGCGACATGGTTGAACCCATTGGTGCTCGTCTTGGAGTTGACCACACCATCGCAACGCGGGCTGCGATTGAAAATGGTCGCTATACCGGTGAACTCGAATTCTTTGCATACGGTCCAAATAAAGCACTCGCAATTCAAGAACTTGCACTCAAGCGTGGCTATAACCTCGACGAGTGCTACGCATACAGCGACTCGCAAACTGATTTACCAATGATGGAAATCGTTGGTTTTCCAGTCGCTGTAAACCCTGATGACGAGCTGCGCGAAGTTGCCCTTGATCGCGAATGGCCAATCATGGATTTCGAAAAGCCTGTTGGCTTACGCTCGCACACCAAGCAAATTGCTGTGACGGGAACCAGTGTTGCGCTTGGTGCCGCCGTTATCGGTGTTGCTTGGTATGTGATTCGCCGGATGACCCGCGCGCGAGCAGCGTCCTAGTCAATCGGTAGTGTCGAAACTGTGAGCCAGGTATTTCAACCAGCATTCCTTGAGCAACTTCTTGCGCGTGAAGACGTCAATACTGCACTCACGGCCGCACGCGACGACATTGATGCGGTGTTATGGCGCCGCGATATTCGCACTGCAGCAAATGATGTAGCAACCGCTTCGATCGAACGTGGAGCTCGCGCATCAGCAACGATTGATGGTGCTGATCTGGTGATGCCTGACGACTCACCTATGGGTCGCATTCTTGGCAGCACCTTGTTGCTGACCTCATCGATCCCAAGCCAAATCGACACTTGGGGTAAAGCACCGTTGCAGGTGATCGCGCATCTGCATGCTCTGACAGCCTCCGGATTTGCGCCAGCTGACACTCTTGGTCGCCCACGAATGAACGGTGAGGCCGATGATCCGCTCAAGATCGGATCTTTGCCCGAGGTTTCTGCACTTGCACCTGGACTCATGGCGCTGTCCAGTTTGGTCACCAAGCGGGCCGATCTGCCTGCCCTACTCACCGCCGCACTCGTGCACAACGAGATCCTTTGGCTTCGTCCCTTTTCTTGGGGATCAGGGCTCGTTGGTAGAGCACTCGTGCGCTGCGTGATGGCGCAGCGGGGCTTGGACCCCTCCCCATTCACCATTCCTGAGCATGGATTCGTCGAGAGCGGGCGGCCTGCCTACGTGCAAGCCATCAAAAACTACGGATCAGGCTCCGTTGAAGGCGTCGCTGAATCAGTGATTTGGTTTGCTGCGTGCTGCGCAGTTGGGGCCGCTGCCGTCACGGTGTGATCAGCCTCCTGTCCTGCTTGAGCGAAGCATGATTAGGTACAGGCATGAGTGAAACCATTGCAAATCTGGGAACCGAAGACCGCCTGTTTCCACCCACAGCAGCTTTTGCTGCTCAGGCAAATGCCAAGCCGGGGATCTTTGAGGCAGCTGCGGCCGATCCACTGGGGTTTTGGGATGAGCAAGCTCAACATATTTCATGGGCATCCCCATATACCGAGGTTCTTGATTGGTCGAACGCTCCGTTTGCCAAGTGGTTTGTTGGGGGCAAGCTCAACATTGCGTATAACTGCGTAGACCGCCACGTTGAAGATGGTTTTGGCTCCCAAGTTGCGTTGCGTTTCGAGGGTGAACCCGGGGATCGTCGCGACATTACTTACGCGGACTTGCAACGTGAAGTGAGCAAGGCAGCAAACGCTCTAATTGAACTTGGCATTAAGCCACTTGATCGCGTGATGATCTATCTGCCAATGATTCCTGAAGCAGTGATTGCAATGTTGGCATGCGCACGTATTGGCGCTACTCACAGTGTTGTATTCGCTGGTTTTTCGGCAACTGCATTGCAGAGCCGCATCGATGACGCACAAGCAACACTCGTCATTACTGCCGATGGTCAACATCGTCGTGGTTCAACGATGCCACTCAAACCTGCAGTGGATGAGGCTCTCGTTGGCGAAACTCCAATTCGCAATGTGCTTGTGGTCAAACGCACCGGTGATGATGTTGCGTGGAATTCAGATCGCGACTTGTGGTGGCACGATGTTGTTGATCGTCAATCAGAAGTTCACGTCCCTGAAAGCTTTGATAGCGAACACCCGCTGTTCATTCTTTACACCTCGGGAACTACCGGTAAGCCAAAAGGGATTTTGCACACCACAGGTGGTTACCTCGTGCAGACCGCATATACGCACCGCGTCATCTTTGATCTTAAGCCAGAAACAGATGTGTACTGGTGCACCGCTGATATTGGTTGGATCACAGGTCACTCGTACGTCACCTACGGTCCACTTGCGAACCGTGTGACTCAGGTGATTTACGAAGGAACTCCTGATACTCCTGCACGCGATCGCTGGTGGGACATCATCGAACGTCACCGTGTTTCAATTCTTTACACAGCACCGACAGCTATTCGTACCTGTATGAAGTGGGGCGACGACCTGCCAAAGAGTAAGGACCTTTCATCACTTCGCTTGCTTGGTTCCGTTGGCGAACCGATTAATCCAGAAGCGTGGATGTGGTATCGCGAAGTGATTGGAAACGAGAACTGCCCAATTGTTGATACCTGGTGGCAAACGGAAACTGGCGGCATCATGATCGCGCCAGTTCCCGGCGTCACCGCATGTAAGCCGGGGTCGGCTATGGGGCCCATCCCGGGCATCAGTGCAAAAGTTGTTGACGATGAAGGTGTTCCTGTGCAACCAGGTTCTGGTGGCTACTTGGTGCTTACCGAGCCTTGGCCATCAATGCTGCGCGGCATTTGGGGCGACAACGAACGTTACGTTGAAACGTATTGGTCACGATGGCCCAACAAGTATTTCGCAGGAGATGGTTCAAAGCTGGATTCCGACGGCGCAATTTGGGTACTCGGTCGTGTTGACGACGTCATGAACGTTTCCGGTCACCGTCTTTCCACAACTGAAGTTGAGTCAGCTCTCGTGTCACATCCAAAGGTTGCTGAAGCAGCTGTAGTTGGCGCCGAAGATGAGCGCACTGGCCAAGGCATTGTGGCATTCGTGATCTTGCGCGGCGGCTTTGAAGACGGGCCAGAACTGGTCACTGAACTTCGCAATCACGTCGCTAAGGAGATTGGTCCTATCGCTAAGCCACGACAGATCATGATCGTTGCTGAACTTCCTAAGACCCGTTCCGGCAAGATCATGCGTCGCTTACTTCGCGATGTTGCAGAACATCGAGATCTTGGAGATGCAACTACGCTTGCAGATCCAACCGTGATGAACCTGATCGCTTCAGGACTAGCTCAAGGAACGAGTGAGGATTAATGAAGTTGCAACCGACTGAATTCCTCAGTCGGTTATCTCTCCCTGAACGCGGATATATCCGCGAGCGATTGCGTGATGAAACCTTCGGCGGAATTCTGCTCTTGGTTGCCGCCGCAGTTGCGCTTGTCTGGTCAAACTCCGCCTGGGCAAGTGGATATCAAAGCTTCGTCAATTTTGAATTCGGTCCGGACTTCCTTCATCTGCATCTTTCCGTTGCTCAGTGGGCATCTGACGGTCTGCTTGCAGTCTTCTTCTTCGTTATTGGCCTTGAACTCAAACACGAACTAGTTCTGGGTTCACTTTCCAATATTCGCAAGGCTGCCGTTCCCGTTGCAGCCGCAATCGGCGGGATGCTGGTTCCAGCCCTCCTCTTCGTCGTAATAAACGTGTCTTCTCCTCAAGGTGTTCCCCATGGTTGGGGAACACCTATGGCAACTGATATCGCCTTTGCCTTAGCGGTATTGGCAGTTGTTGGCAGAAACCTTCCCATCGCATTACGCGCCTTCTTGTTAGCCCTCGCGGTCGTTGATGACCTAGGCGCAATTTTGGTCATCGCCGTCTTTTACACCGAGCAAATTTCGTTTAGCTGGCTCGCGTTATCCGTGTTGTGTTGCATCGCGTATTCGATTGCGCAACGCCAACGGGTACGAACAGCATGGCTTTACGTTCCGCTTGGTTTATTCACTTGGGTCTTCATGCTGAACAGTGGGGTACATGCAACTGTTGCTGGCGTGGTGTTAGGTCTGCTCACTCGCGTGAGATTGGATCCAGACGAAACACAATCCCCTGCCGACCGCGTCGCTCATCGCATTCACCCCTTGAGCGCCGGAATCTGCGTGCCAATCTTTGCTCTGGTGGCAGCCGGTGTTGATGTACGCACCATCGGGGTCTGGACAGCAGTGAGTTCACCAGTGGCCATAGGCGTGATCATCGGATTGGTCATTGGTAAGCCCGTTGGCATCTTTTGCACCTCATGGCTGGTGGCACGGTTCACCAAGGCTTCTCTTTCCTCATCACTTCGTTGGCTGGATATTTTCGCCGTTGGGATCCTGGGAGGAATTGGTTTCACCGTAGCCTTGCTCATCGCTGAACTTTCCTTTAGCGGTTCTTCCTTGAGTTCCGCAAAAGTGGCAATTTTGGTTGCTTCAGTAACCGCTGCCCTACTGGCAGGAATCGCTCTTCGACGACGCGGTCGCGCCTATGCCGCCCTGGCCGAACTTGAAGAACTTGAGTCGTAACGGACGCAACATTGAGATCCGCGAGCACGACGCGCTAGCCTCTTCATATGTCTGACAATCAACCGAGTATCAGTGAGCTCGTCTCAAAGACGATCATGGACGCAAAGCGCCTTGCAACTGCTCAGTTGGCACTCGCAAAGGCTGAAATCCAGGCTTCTAAGAAAGCAATTACCGCGGCAACTGCCCTCGGCCTCACAGCATTGATCCTGGCTCCCCTTGCCATCGTGTTCTTGCTCTTCACCTTGGCCTATGGCTTGCAGCAGATGGGGCTCCAAACTTGGGCTGCCTTCGGCATTGTTTCGCTGTTGATTTTGATTGTCATTGGCATCACGGCAGCGCTTGCAGTTTCACAGGCCAAGAAAGTCAAAGGCCCGGAGTTGTCGATTCGCGAACTCAACAAGACCGTGGAAGCCTTTGGCCAGACAGACGCTTCCTAATCTGTCTTTGCAATAACCCGCACTAATCGCGTACGACACACGTTCCGGTGCTCACCGGCGTTTGGCTTGCAATCCCGGTAGCCACCGCAGTGTTCAACTCACTCGCAGCAATTGCATAACCCGTTGATTTGTTACTAATACCTGAACCAAACACCATGCCAAGCACTTCACCTTTGGTTGATACCAACGGGCCACCTGAATCACCGGGGATGACGGTTCCACGAAACGAAATAACCTTGCGCTCAACACCACTCTTGCCATAAATATCATCACCGCGAGCATCAATGAGCGCCCGAATGCGAACCGGAATCACTGTGAGATCAGTGCCACCTGGATAGCCAATTGCTGCGGCATCATCCCCCGAAATCGGTGGGATTGTTTGTAGGCTCAATGACGGAACAAATGAGGAATCGACTTGCAAAGCGGCAATATCAAGGCGCGGATCGAAAAACACCACTGTTGCCGGCCAACGCTCACTACCCAGTTCAACTTCTGGATCAACGACTCCTGCCACCACATGCGCGTTGGTAAGCACCACTCCTTCACTGATGAAGAACCCAGAACCTGTCAACGTTGTTTTGCACGTATCTGTTGAGCCAGAGATGCGTACGACCGAGTTCGATGCTCGTGCAATCGCGCCTACCGTGGTGAGTTGCTCCGACGGAGCTTTCACTTCAGGGCCGACTACTTCGCTAATGCTCGAGAACACGCGAGGCAGCGACCCTTCGCCTACAACATCACGCAACTGAATGAATACATCTCGCACTTGATTTGGAACAATCGCATCCAGAGTTGTCACGACTTTTGATTGCTGCACCATGGTGGTGGTTTGTGAGACAGGAAGCATTGCGATTGCGGTGGCAATAATCCATACGATCACTGCAAGCGCCAACACATTGAGCGCTGCTCCTGCAGCGTTGTCGATGTATTTCACCGGTGTCCACGTGATCGCCGCTCGTAGCATCCGGCCAAGAATTGATGTGAGGCTTTGGCCGATAAGTGCACAAATAAGCACTGCACCGATCAGGATTAATGCACGAACAATGCCTTCAGAAAAGTAGGAAGCAATCACATCTGGAAGTAGGAGCGCTGCAGCAATACCGCCGCCTAGAAAGCCGGCGAATGAAAGCAACCCAGCTACGAAACCCTGTCGCCAACCTGCCCAGGCAAAAATAATGACAGCGCCAAGTAGCACCCAATCCACAACGCTCATGAACGGATCACGCTCGCCCCATTGTTTTCACAAGGAGTTCGGCAGCTGCAGGATCCGTTGGACCTTCGCCGTACGAGGGACACCACTTGGCGATCGTGCAAGCACCACAGGCCGGTTTGCGAGCGTGGCACCTACGGCGCCCGTGCCAGATCACTAACTGGGAAGCCTTCGTCCAGTCTTTCTTCGGCCACAACACCATCAGATCGCGTTCCACCTTCACTGGATCTGTTTGTGTTGTCCAACCCAAGCGCTTACATAGGCGCAGCATGTGGGTATCAACGGTGATCCCAGGAAAGCCAAACGCCTCACCCAACACCACGTTGGCAGTCTTTCGGCCAACTCCCGGCAAGGTCACGAGCTCTTCTAGGGTTTGGGGAACTTCCCCGCCAAATCGGTCACATAATTGCTGGCCCATGCTTTGCAAAGTGGCAGCCTTCGCCCGATAAAAGCCCACCGGATGGATGATTTCTTCAATCACAGCAGTCTTTGCACCAGCAAAGTCCGCGGCGGAGTTGTATCTGGCAAACAGGGCCGGGGTTACTTTGTTCACCCGGACATCGGTGCTCTGGGCGCTCAAAATGGTCGCAACGAGTAACTGCAATGGGGTTTCGAAGTCCAATTCGCACGCCACATCGGGGTACTGCAGCTCCAGCGCCTTGAATATGGAGCGGAATCGTCGCTTTTGCGCTGTCATGTCCGCCATTACCCCAGCGTAGGTGTCCGGTAGTGGTCAGGGTGTGTACCGGGTCACTTCATTTATAGGCCAGAATGGGCCTGTGGATGACCTAGTAATGAATGCCCCGCTGTTTGCAGCCCTTGATGTTGAGGGTGCCGCCGCACTTCGCGCCTCCCTCGTTGAGCGCAATGTGGTCAAAGGTGAAGTGCTCTTTGCTGAAGGTGAGCCTGGCGATCGCATGTATGTGATTGTCGAGGGCAAAGTTAAGCTTGGCCAAACCTCAGTCGACGGGCGTGAGTCACTTCTTGCAGTTCTTGGACCAGCCGAGATGTTCGGTGAACTCAGTTTGTTCGATCCAGGTCCCCGCAGGTTAACTGCTACCGCATTGACCGATGCCATCGTGCTTGGTCTGGGTAACGATCAACTTCGTCCATGGCTTGCTGGCCGACCAGAAGTTGCCGCTGCACTTCTTCAGGCTCTTGCGCGTCGCCTTCGTCGTACCAATGAAGCAATGGCCGATCTTGTATTCTCTGATGTTCCTGGACGCGTAGCTAAGGCTCTTATTGAACTTGGCGAGAAGTTCGGGACAATTACCACTGATGGCTTGATGGTTTCGCATGACATGACTCAAGAGGAACTTGCACAGCTTGTTGGCGCATCACGCGAGACTGTGAATAAGGCACTTGCTGACTTCGTGCAACGTGGCTGGATTCGCTTGGAATCACGCCAGGTGTTAATCCTGGACGTCGAGCGCCTTGGCAAGCGGGCTCGTTAAATCTTCGTCTGTGGTGAATTCACCAAGGTGCATTAAGTACGACAACTGCGCTTTCACTGATTGACGCGCTGCATTCTTCAATTTTTCTGGTGTATCTGCGTACACAATCTCTAAGACTTCAGTTGAAGTCTTAGCGCCGCTCTTCACGACTTCACGCACTTCTTCAAGCCGAGCGATGCGATGTTCAACATACGCCTCAAGAATCTCTATGGGCCCCGTGAGCGCTGGGCCATGCCCTGGCAGCAGCCACGAAATCTCATATTTCGCAACAAGTTCTTTCAACTGCTCAAGGCTAGTGAAATACGCGCCTAGATCACCATCGGGCACCGTGATCACTGCGGTGCCTCGCCCCAAGACTGTGTCACCAGTGAGCAGGGTCTTGTCATGCGGCAGAAAGAAACTCATGCTGTCTGCTGAATGACCAGGTGTTGCCACGACATGCATTTCTGTTTCGCCAACAACGATGACATCTCCAGTGGTTAACCCTTCATCACCGAGTCGAAATTGCGGATCAACTGCACGCACCTTGGTTTTCGTAAGCTCCGCTAATCCTTTTGCACCAGCCGAGTGATCTGAGTGTCCGTGCGTAAGAATCACTGCACCAACTTCACAGTCACGCAGCTCTGCTGCAGCAAGGATCGCTTTGAAATGACTTTTTTCATCCGGTCCTGGATCAATCACAATGCACTGTGATGTACCCGGCACCTGCAGTAGCCAAGTATTCGTGCCGTCGAGAGTCCAGGCGCCTGCGTTATGCGCAAGTACGCACACTGCGCTGTCAGTGACCGAACCTCCCTCCCAATCCTCATTGGATCCGATGAACGGCAGTGGGCGCCCACTCATTGCACTCCCGCTGCTTCAATCGGTGGCACTGGACGATTACGTTCCAAAATTTCACCAGTACGGTCGTGAACGATGGTCCAATGTTCGTACCCGTCTGCTTCTATCTGAAGCCGATCCATTCGTGGCACGATGTCGCGCGCATCGCTCGCGGCCACCAGGGTTGCGATCTCGGTGTGATCAAGCAGGTGTTCCAAAGCCGCTCTAGTGGGTGCCATGAGCAGTATTTTGCCTTGATCTGCCTCGCGAATTGCGGCACTTGGTGTGAGCCACCGGGCTTCTACGGCTTCAGTTCCGTGCGGCTGTGCGATCTGATCTTCGGGCATGTGAGTGATGAAGAACCGGACGTCGTAACGCAAGTGTTCCCACTCTGGTGTCACCCAATGATCAAGCAGCACAAGCGCATGCGGGTCAATGACCACACCAGCTTCTTCTTCAAGCTCGCGTACAGCACACATCAACAAGCCACGGGTTTGTGCTGGATCAGCGCTCATACGCACCGAAAGTGAAGCTAAGTTGATTACTTCTTCATCGAGCACTTGCCCGCGATCGTAATCTTCGGGATCTAAGCGACCACCAGGAAACACATACGCACTTGCTGCAAAAGCCATCGTGCTTGCCCTGCACATCATGTAGGTCTCTAGGCCCAAAGGTGTTTCACGCAGCAGCAACACGGTGGCTGCTGCACGCGGCGTGATTGGCTCCCAGCGAGCAGTGCCGGTCGCCAATTCCCGAGCGCGCGCCAGGGCGTACTCAGGAAAATCCCGAGTCACTACTCGGCGACCTCAACAATGAGTTCAACCTCAACAGGTGCATCAAGCGGAAGCGCTGCAACACCAAGGGATGAGCGAGCGTGCACGCCCTTGTCACCAAAAGCCTGCAACAACACATTGCTTGCCCCATTGACAACAATCGGTGCAGAAACAAAGTCAGGCACGCTGGCAACAAAGCCGGTGACCTTGACGATGCGCACAACCTTCTCCAGGTCCCCGATCAAACCCTTGACAGCAGCGATGCCGTTAAGTGCACAAATTTTTGCAAGCTCATGAGCCTCATCTGCAGTGACGGTGTCACCGACCTTGCCGGTCTGGGGGAGTTCACCGTTGACCATCGGGAGTTGGCCTGACAAAAAGATGAGGTTTCCGCTGCGCACTGCTGGCACGTAGGCCGCGACAGGTACTGCGATTTCCGGAAGGGTCAAGCCGATTTCGGCTAAACGACTTTCGACGCTCATGTGTTTGCTCCTTATCCAGCCAGCGGGCGCTTGAAGTAGGCCACGAGTTGTTCAGCATTTTGGCCCGGCACAACCTGCACTAATTCCCAGCCATCAAGACCCCAGTTATCGAGAATCTGCTTGGTGGCATGAATGAGCAGCGGTGCGGTGGCGTATTCCCAATTGGTCATGGAATGACTCTAACGAGTGCGACCTGCGACTTGAACAGCAGTTGAGATTACGCTGGAGAGATGGTCAATTGGTCGGGCACTGCGCTTCACGTGGTTTCCGGCAAGGGCGGGGCCGGAAAGACCACCGTTGCCGCTGCTCTTGCGATCAATTTGGCCCGTGAGGGCAAGCGAACCTTGCTGATGGAAGTTGAAGGCCGTCAGGGCATCGCTCAACTCTTTGATACCCCTCCCCTTCCGTATGAGGAGCGTCGCATCGCGGTTGCTCCCGGAGATGGCGAGGTGTGGGCTTTGGCCGTTGACGCCGATGAAGCCCTCGTTGAATATTTAGCGACTTTTTACAACCTTGGCCGCGCAGGTTCAGCACTTCGCAAAATGGGTGCCATTGATTTCGCCACCACTTTGGCCCCGGGACTTCGCGACGTATTACTCACCGGCAAAGCCTGTGAATTAGTGCGCCGTAAAACAAAGCGAGCCGACAATGCCTACGACGCCATCGTGATCGATGCTCCGCCAACAGGTCGGATCGAACAGTTCCTCAACGTGACTGCACAAGTGTCAGCCTTGGCAAAGACTGGCCCCATTCATCGCCATGCAGAAATGGTGATGGGAGTCATCGGGTCACCACAGACCGCCGTACATTTAGTTACCTTGCTCGAAGAAATGCCTGTGCAAGAAACCATCGACGCAGTCGCACAACTTCAAACAGCGAACCTTCCTGTTGGCGCGATCTTCATCAACATGGTGCGCGACGCCCTACTTGATGAGAAACAAATGGCCAAGGTGCGCAAGGGGACCCTCGGCATCAAAAAACTCAGTGACATTGCAGTTGCCGCAGGGATCCATCAAGACCCATCCGTACTTGCAACCGCTCTACTTCAAGAGGCACATGATCACGTAGACCGTTCAGATTTAGAGGCTCGCGAGAGCTCACGTGTCGATGAACTGGGTCTTCCAACGATTTCCTTGCCATTAATTTCGCGCGGAATTGATCTTGGGAGTTTGTATCTGCTGGCTGACGCAATGTTTGATCAGGGCGTGCGATGAACAACATCAATGCCCCACAGCTATATCTCGATGATGTTGTGCTCAACCCTGAAATTCACATCATTGTGTGTACCGGTTCGGGCGGCGTTGGTAAAACCACGACTGCTGCAGCTATTGCACTTCGTGCTGCCGAACATGGTCGAAGGGTCTGCGTCTTAACTATTGATCCGGCTCGACGCCTTGCGCAAGCGCTAGGAATTGAGGAACTCGATAACACCCCTCGCAAGGTGGAAGGCATTCAAGGCAGCGGCACTCTCGACGCCATGATGCTTGATATGAAACGCACCTTCGACGAAGTTGTTGAAGGTCATTCGGATCCTGAACGCGCTCAACAAATTCTCAACAACCCTTTTTACCAATCGCTTTCTTCCTCCTTTGCTGGAACCCAGGAATACATGGCGATGGAAAAGCTTGGGCAGCTGCATTCACAAGCGCAAGCCGATGGCATCTGGGATTTGATTGTTGTCGATACTCCTCCATCTCGAAGCGCACTTGATTTCCTCGATGCACCAGCTCGCTTGGGATCATTCCTTGATGGGAAGTTCATTCGCATTCTTTCCGCTCCTGCGCGTGGAGCTGGGCGTGGCATTGGAAAAATCGCAGCGATGGGCTTTGGTTTCTTCACGAGTGCCTTGTCAAAAATTCTTGGCTCACAGGTACTCAATGATGTTGGTGCCTTCGTTACCGCGATTGACTCAACCTTTGGTGGGTTCCGCGAACGAGCCGATGCAACCTATGCCCTACTCAAAGACACTCACACGTCATTTATTGTGATTGCCGCTCCGGAAGCTGACGCAATTCGCGAAGCTTCGTTTTTCGTCGAGCGACTGAATTCAGATCAGATGCCTCTTGCTGGGCTCGTGCTAAATCGGGTTACTGAGGTGAATTTGCCTGAAGTCACGCGCGAACAAGCACTTGCCGCGGCTCAAGAATTGGCAGCTGGGGATGCTGCAAGCAAATTCACGGCATCGTTACTGGAATTGCATGCGCAACGAGTTTCCCAAGTTGAACGTCAACAGGAGATTGCGCATCGTTTTACTGCAGCTCACCCTGGGATTCGGGTGACATCCGTACGTGCACTTTCCCAAGATGTGCATGACCTTGATGGGTTACGCGAGATAGGCGACTTGCTCAGTTCGCCACGGTAATTGCCTCAGCCCACCTGTTTAGGAGACTCGAGAAACAACCTGACTGCCGCGGGTGTAATCGTCACTGGCGTTTTGCAGCAACATGCTCCATGAAGCAACATTTGGACGACGACGAAGCAGTGCACGACGCTCCCGCTCAGTCATTCCGCCCCAGACACCGAATTCAACGCGGTTGTCCAGTGCATCAGCGAGGCACTCTGTGCGAACAACACAACCTGCGCAAATTTGCTTGACGCGATTTTGGGCTGCGCCCTGAACGAAGAGCATGTCGGGATCTGCGGTCTTGCATGCAGCATTTGCGGCCCAGTCACTGTCAAAAGTCATCTGCGAATATCCCCTTTTGCCCCGATGTTCACCCTTTTGAAGGTGAACTGCTGTTCATCTGTGGTGGTGAACTTACGCAGATGAGACTCCGCAGAATAGGTTCGTAAGGACTATTTATGAATAGTTATTTATAACTATAAAAGTGGAAGAAATTACCCCATGCCCAGGGCAGTTTTCACGGCAGCTGCCACAAATCCGCCGTCAGCCCGGCCCTTCACCTGTGGCTGAACCACCTTCATGACTGCACCTAACGCGGCTCCTCCAGTGGCTCCACCAGCCTGAACCTGCGCAACTGCCTCAGCAATGATGGTCTGCACCTCGGCCTCGCTTAATGAAGCCGGCAAGTATTTCTCCAGCACACCAAGCTCCTCGCGCTCCTTAGCGGCTAGTTCTGGTCGTTGCGCATCGTCGTAGGCCGTGGCTGCTTCCTTGCGCTTCTTGGCCTCACGGCCAAGCACAGTCAGGACCTCATCGTCCGTAAGCACGCGGGCTTCCTTGCCGGAAACCTCCTCATTGGTGACCGCCGTCAGTGCCATCCGAAGGGTGGACGAGGTGAGCGAATCACGGCTTTTGATCGAAGCGGTCAGGTCAGCGTGCAGCTGCTCCTTTAAGGAAGTCATGGGTCCATTGTGGCCTAGAACCCAATTGGTGGGAACCGCTGTGAGATGGGACGATCAAGGCATGGGTTTAGGCAAAAAAGTGATGGGGACCGCGGCGATCGGTGCCGCGGGCTTGGCTTATGCCTACTGGGAAGCCCAACAGTTCACGCTGCGTCACAAGGAAGTCACCGTGCTTCCGCTTGGGCAGCCAGATTTGCGCGTGCTGCACCTTTCTGATTTGCACTTCATCCCCGGCCAAACCAAAAAGCATCAGTGGCTACAAACCCTTCGCGGTACCAACCCTGATCTCGTGGTTGTCACTGGCGATTTCCTAGCGGACCTTCATGCAATCCCGCATGTGCTCGACAGTCTTGATCCACTCTTTGACGTACCAGGCGTGTTCGTTCTCGGTAGTAACGATTACTTCGCACCTCGGCTGATAAATCCAGCGAAATACTTCACAGGCCCATCGCAACTTGAACCAACGCGGCCAATGCTGCCTTGGAATGATCTCGTTGATGGGCTCAAAGACAATGGTTGGCTTGACCTTTCCAACACTTCTGCGATGGTTATCGCTGACGGACGTACCCTTGATGTACGCGGCGTTGACGATCCACATATTGGTCGCGATCGTTACGACGAAGTTGCTGGTGCTTTTCACTCCGATGCTGATCTTGCACTTGGTGTCGTGCACGCGCCATATCGCCGGGTCTTAGATGGATTTGTTGGCGATGGCGCAGATCTTGTTCTTGCCGGTCACACTCATGGTGGTCAATTACGTGTTCCTGGATACGGAGCACTCGTCACCAATTGCGATCTTGATCGGTCAAAGGCCCGCGGATTGAGCGAATATGACGTACTGAGTGAAGACGGCAGCTGGCATGTGGCACCGCTGCATGTTTCAGCAGGATGTGGCACCTCGCCATATGCACCATTTCGTTTTGCCTGCCGCCCAGAAGCAACCTTGCTCACCCTTACCTCACCTGTATCAGCAAATCTTCGTTAAACTTCATGACCACCCGAGTTAAGGAGTAACAGTTATGGACCTTCGTCCCGCTGTTCGTGACCTCGGAAAAACCACTGGCAAATACGTTCAGTCAATGGGCTGGCGTTCAGTGAACAACCACCTGAATATCTCACTTGTTAATAAATACGTGTACTTCGAAGTTCCAAAAGCGGGTTGCGGAACGATGAAGTCAACCCTTGGTGGTTTGGAAGCTGCGCGGTTCAATGAATCCTTAGTTGAGCTCGTTCAAGACAACCCACATCAGCGTAAAAACGCAACGCCATTCGTCAAGCCCTATCAACTGCCAAACGATGTTCTTGAAGATGTATTGACGAGTCGCAAATTCACGAGATTTGCTGTCGTGCGCGAACCAGCTTCACGCTTGCTTTCAGGCTGGCTGGAAAAAATCAATCAAGGTCTGCAGCAGGCTGAACCGATCTTTGAAATCTTGAAGGAACAGGGTCGCGCACCGCAATCTCCTCAAGATATTTCCTTCGCTGACTTCATCGATGTGGTGTGTGCCCTGCCGTCACGCAAACAAGATCCACATTGGCGCCGACAAACAGATCACATTGGGTTTGATCTGTTTAAGTTCAATGCATTGATTCATCTTGAAGAGCTTGAGAATTCATGGGATTTACTCGGAACACTCACCGGAGCTCCTGGCTTGAAGGAAGACTTCTTTTGCAAAAAGGCGACTCATGCCGGCTCTCATATGAACGAGCACTACACCCCTGAGCTTCTCGCGAAGGTGGCAGAAGCTTACGCCGACGACTACAGGGCGTTTGGTTATGCCGTACCGCGCCTGGGTTAACGCAACCAAAAAAGCCTTTGGTGGGTTAGGTAATCCAACGGCAGCCGAAGGCGCCACTAGCTACATGAAGAACATCGCGCCTTTTCTTGGTATTTCAACTGTGCCTCGCCGCGCAGCATTGAAAGCAGCCTGGAAACCACTGCCACCACTTGATGAAGTGAACTTGGCGAATTTCTGTGCAGCGATGTGGAAATTACCCGAGCGCGAATATCAATATGCAGCATGCGATCTCCTCGCATGGAATAAGCAGCCTCGCAGCCCTGCATTTCTCATAGAACCGCTCAAAGAGCTTGTAATCAAGAAGTCATGGTGGGACACCATTGATGCATTGAATTCGAATGCCATCAATCCACTCGTTCACCAATACCCCGAGCTTGTCGACACCATGTGGGAATGGATTGAAGACGAAAACATTTGGCTTGTACGTGTAGCGATCCAGCATCAACGTGGGCTTCGTGAGAACACCGATCTTGATTTGCTGTTTTCCATGTGCCAACCACACATCAATGAAAAAAACTTTTGGATCGCAAAAGCTATTGGGTGGGCTTTACGCGATGTTTCTGCCTATTGGCCAGCTGACGTTCAGGCCTTCATCGATCGCAATCCTGAAATCTCAAGCGTTGCTCGACGCGAAGGTCAGCGCGGCATCGACCGCGCTATCGCGAAGTAACTACTTCGATGCAGCGATGATTTCAGCGATCTGAACTGCGTTCAGCGCTGCACCCTTGCGAAGATTGTCATTACTGACAAACAGCGCTAAACCCTTGTTGTCAGCCACGGATTGATCTTGACGGATACGTCCGACAAATGACGGATCAGCGCCTGCGGCCTGCAAGGGGGTTGGAACTTCGGAAAGTTCAACGCCGGGTGCACTTGCAAGAAGTGCAGTTGCCTGTTCAGGTGTAATTGCCTGATCGAACTCAGCATTAATTGAAAGTGAGTGACCGCTAAACACTGGTACCCGCACACAGGTTCCAGAAACCAACAGGTTTGGAATGTCGAGAATCTTGCGGCTTTCATTGCGCAGCTTTTGTTCTTCGTCGGTTTCCAAAGAACCATCGGTTGCAAGATTGCCAGCGAATGGAACGACATCGAAAGCAATTGGCGCAACGTATTTCACCGGTGC
>WLOE01000031.1 GCA_009699465.1 Actinomycetota bacterium
AGATCAATGGATTGCTGTTTGCGCTTGAATACGTTGCGTTCTTAGCTACAACGCTTTGGTCTGTTAGCGCACTAATCGCGCGATCACCGCGTGCTTCTTCTGTTATTGCATTGACGGTGTTAGTGCTATTTCCGTTCGTATTTTTGGGGATTTCAGTTCTGATTGGCCAGGTCGTGTTTGACGTTCCCGCCGACTACGTAGGTGCCTTTGTCGTTGGGATACAGGGCTCAGCAATCATGTTGGCAGCAGCGCTCTTCACTCGGATGAATATGGAGCAGCAGTTACGTCTTGATCACATTCGGCTGTCTATTGATCAGCAAGTCATTGAATTACTCACTCAACGTGAAGCAGCGGCGAGAGCGACAGTTGAATTAGGGTTGTTTGTTCACCATTCAATCCAGTCTGAACTCACTTCAGTTGCCATTCGTCTACAGGAAGCCGCGCTATCAGGAAACCCGGAAGTCATGCTGCAGGAGCGTGCGTTCACCAAGGTGAAGCTGGATCAGCTACCACGCCAAGCACCTTGGGTTGCTCCACGTACTGGCCTACACCACATCCAAGAGGTCGTTGACGCTTGGACCGGAATTGCGGAAATCAATCTCGATCTTCCTAACGAACCGGAAATTAGCGGCTCAACTTGGCAATTGATTGCTTATATCGTCGAAGAAGGTGTGACAAACGCGGTTCGAACCGGTAAAGCAAGAAAGCTTGATGTTTCGGTACGGATTATGGATACCGAAATCGAATTAAAGATTCATGATGACGGTGACTTAAATACAGTCTCGCGCGATCGAGGAACCGGAACCTTATGGCTCGACCGCATCGCCCCTCACCGATGGTCGCTGGGTGAAGATGCAGACGGCACTGTGCTGACTGTGAAATTTGTCTAGCGAGTAGGTAGAGGTAGTGGGCTGCACCTGTGGAGATCCAAATAGGCATCCGCTCTACTGCCGCTGCTGACAGGGCCCTTTGCTTTTACCCAGATATTTCGTTCAGAGCCCCTATCAAACTCGGTAGGGGAGTCGCAGCAGCCAATATCGGTATCCCGCAAACTATTGTTGCGTTGTGACTGAACCGCGCTCGGCGCTTGCCAAAGGCCTGATCTTCGTAGGCGTGGCAACGCTGGTAGGCAATGGTGCGGCATATGCCCTGTCGATGTTCGCGGCTCGCGTGCTGGATCCAGCTGATTTCGGTGCTTTCGGCGCACTCATGGGTGTGCTCATCATTGTGTCGACACTGTCAATCGCCTTGCAGACGATGACTGCCCGCCGGGTGGCTGTTGCGGGAGCAAATCGCAGCGACGCTGAAGGTCAGGCGGTTCGTCTTGCCTTCTACATCGCCATTGCCATCGCAGCCGTTGGCGTGATTGCGGCCTGGCCCCTGGGCCAGTTACTGGCGATTCCCTACGTTGCCATGCTCTTAGGGTTGTTCTCGCTTTCTTTCGTCGTGCTTGGCACCGCGTCCCTTGGTATTGGTCAAGGTCGCGAAGAACACATGCGCTTTAGTGCTGGCTTCATTGCCAATGGCATGGGCCGCGCATTCGTTGGCATCGCTTTTCTCTTGGTCTTCCAAACTATTGAAGCTGCAGCACTTGGAATCTTGATTGGTTGCGCGGTTGGCGCATTCATCAGCTACCGGATCATCTGCCCGGGCGCTTGGGCCAAATCTCTTTCGGTTGGCACCTATCCAGAGTTTGGTCATGTGGCGCATGCACTCGTAGTGCTGTTCACGTTGACGAATATTGACGTGTTGCTGGCGCGAGTCTTTTTGTCAGAAACAGATTCAGGCGAGTATTCCGTTGGTGTGCTTCTTGCCAAGATTGCATTCTTCTTACCAAACGCCATCATCATCGTGTTGTTCCCGAAGATGACGTCCGGCGACAATCGACGAGCCGTGTTTATTGCAACAGGCTTGACTGCATTAATGGGGCTCGGCATCACACTATTTAGCGTGTTATTCGGTTCGCTTGTGGTGCGTGTGCTCGGTGGTGGGCAATACATTGATCTTGGATTGGCTGACAGCGCTTGGCGCTTTGCACTTGAAGGCTCGGCCTTTGCGTTGGTTCAGGTGTTGCTCTATGCCCGACTGGCTGCACAAGATCGTCGTGCTGTGGTGTTGGTGTGGGCAGGTCTTGTCACCTTGTTAGTTTTGGTTTCCGTATGGTTCCACGATTCAGTGGAGCAAATTGTCACGACCGTTGTTGTGGTATCGCTCGTGCTCACCGTGATTGGTTTGTTACTTGATCGTCGTTCCACGATCACCGGAACAGTGATCGAACCAATTGAACTTGCGGAATAGTTTTCGTAAGCATTGCACCGTTTAGAGCAAGAACTCTCTCACCCAAAGACCGAGCTGCTCTGAGCAGTAATCAACTGATTGTTTCCACGTCATGCTCGCAGGCTCGTTAGCTGCATCACTCACTCGCTTCACTAAGCGCACAGGTACTTGAGCTGCTATGGCAGCCTTTGCAACGGCGTAGCCTTCCATGTCGACTAGGTGTGCATGTTGAGCAAGCTGTTCGCGCTTCACTGGGTCTGAGATGAACTGATCACCAGTTGTCAGTGTTAACCCTGCGCCACCAAGGTTGATGGGTTCGCCAAAGTGCAAGCCGACGAGTTCGAAGATGGCTTCATCGTCAAGATCATGTTGCGTGACGGTGCTGATCACATGGGTACCCACGAATTCATCGTGCAGGGAACCTGCGGTGCCGAGGTTCACAATTTCTGATGGGGAGTGTTCGCCCAAAATCGTGGCTACCGCAACGGCCGCATTCACTTTTCCGATACCCGTGACCAAAATCGGCAGCTCGCTCACGTGGAGGTGGGCGGCCTCTTCTTCGAGGGCCACTACGAGGAGGGGAAGGTCACGTGAAATCGTCCGGTGCAGGCGCATGATGGACACTCTAAAGTGATCACCTCACCACTAAAGGAGCCGCATGGGATTGCCCGAACTGAGGATGACTTCAGCCACGCGCACCGTGTTCGGCCTGCTCGGTGGCGTACTGATTCTGATCGCCCTTGCGGTATTGATGACGACCCTGCGTTCAGCCCAGCCAGACTCGCTTCCTGTCGGCGGGACTGCCTGGCCCACGCCAACACCAACAGCATCTGCATTGGTGCCTACTGCACTTGATCCAGCAGTTTCGGCAATTCAGTCAGGTGATGTGCGATCACAAACCTTTGTTGCCGCATCAAGTCTGCCGAATACCAAATCCACCGCGGTCGGTTATCGCGTAAATGCAGGTGATGTGGAACCCGCTGCATTCGCAACGGTTGTTGCACAAACATTTGGCGTTGCTGGTGCTCCAATGAAAGGTGACAACGATTCATTTGTCATCAGCAATGGCGCCGGTAAGCCTGAAGTAGTGGTGTTTTCAGATCCTTTGGTGCGCTGGCAATTCAGCGATCAACGTCTCATTGCGGGCAAGGCAGTCGACGAAGACAAAGCACAGGCAATTGCGAAGACTCTGCTTGCACCTCTTGGGGTTCCCGTTGAGTCTGCAGAATGGGAAGTCACCAAAGACCAAAATCGCGTAGTTGTTCGCGCTTGGTTGGTACTCAAAGGTTTGCGCACCGAACTTGGTTGGACCGTGGTGATCGCACCTGATGGTGAAGTGGTGTGGGCCGATGGCTTTGCTGCAGCTCTCGTGCCTGTTCCTGGTTACCCAGTGCTCGGTGCAACTGATGCGCTCAAACGTTCCTTGAAGCCAGGTTGGGAGTTCGCAGGACCGACGCTTTGGACCGGATCGGGCTCTGCGGCACCACTAGTAGTTCCTGGACCCGTACCAACCGTGCAAGGCCGACCAGTGCTTGTTGCCGGGGTGCACAGGCTCGTTGTCGGGAAAGCTGAGCTTGGCTTGGCTCAGTTCTGGCAGCCCGATGGCAGTTTGTTGATCCTGCCCTCGTACATCGTGACCACCGATGACGACCAACAATGGACGGTTCTGGGTGTGGGTAATGCCTACGTCAGCACCCGCGATCTCGTTCCAGCCGCTGATCAGGCTGGCCCGGCAACCGCAGCCCGCTAAGAGCCGGTAATCTTCTCCACGCGTTCGAAATGAATGTAAGGCGAGGTGGCGGAGCGGCCGATCGCAGCCGCCTTGAAAGCGGCCGTGGGGAAACTCACCGGGGGTTCAAATCCCTCCCTCGCCGCAGTGAGCGGAGATGGCGATGAGCGACTTGGTGTGGCTCATCGCCATCAATGTCTTGGTGATCGTTGTGCTCTCAGTTCTCATAGGTGTTCTAGCACCGCGCTGGCCAGCTGGTTGGCTCAAGGCCGATCGTTTCCCATTGACTGCCTTGCCCTTTGAAACGCACCATCATTATCGAAAGTTGCGGGTAGCAACGCTGCGTGCCCGACTTCCAGAACTTGGTGGTCTCTTTGGTGGTGCATCAAAGAGCTCGCTGCCGGGGACTGATCTTGAAAGTCTTGACCGGTATCTCGTTGAAGTACGCCGAGCAGAATGGGTGCACATACTTTCGTGCCTCACCCCACTTCCGTTGTTTTTCTACAACCCCTGGTGGATGGCGCTTGCGTTCTTTGTTGTCGTACTGATCGTGAATGGATTGTTCTTAATCGTGTTGAGACATAACCGTCTACGTTTATTACAGGTGCGTGAAATACAAGAACGCCGGCTACGCAACCTCTAGGGATTGCGCAACCGGCGGTTGCCTTGAGTTGGTGTTACTTATTCAATGATGCAATATCAATCACGAAGCGGAACTTCACATCACTTGCGACAACGCGATCCCAGGCTTCGTTCACGTCTTGAATGTTGATGATTTCAATTTCTGAACCTAGATCATGTTCAGCGCAGAAGTTCAGCATCTCCTGGGTTTCGCGGATGCTGCCAATACCTGAACCCACAAGGCTCTTCTGGCTGCTAACAATTGAACCGGTCTGAACACTCAGTGGCTCTGTTGGAACGCCGACCATGCACATCACGCCGTGCAAACCAAGAAGGCCCATGTAGCGATCAACGTTGATGTTGACGGAAACGGTGTTGAGGATGAAGTCGAAGCTGTAGCGCGCTGCACGCCAAGCATCCTTGTCAGTCGACAACAAGAAGTGGTCAGCACCAAGACGCTTTGCATCCTCTTCTTTATTTGGTGAGTGGCTGATCAGTGTGACCTCAGCGCCCATGGCTTTAGCAATCTTCAGGCCCATGTGGCCCAGGCCGCCAAGACCAACAACGGCAACCTTCTTGCCTGGGCCGACATTCCAGTGACTCAAGGGTGAGTACGTGGTGACACCAGCGCAGAGCAATGGTGCGGCCTTTGCCAGATCCAGGCTCTCTGGAATGTGAAGGGCGTAGTTCTCATCCATCACGATGTGAGTTGAGTAGCCACCATACGTAGGTGTGGTCATGTCTTTTTCAACACCGTTGTAGGTCGAAACGCTGTGACCAAGGCAGTAGTGGTCGTAGCCAGCCTTGCAGTTCACGCATTCGCGGCATGAATCAACGAAGCAACCCACACCCGCATGGTCGCCTACCTTGAACTTGGTGACATTGCTACCAATTTCAGTAACCACACCAGCGATTTCGTGCCCTGGAACCATCGGGAAAATCATTCCTTGGCCCCATTCTTCGCGACCTTGGTGAATGTCGGAGTGACAAATGCCGGCGTACTTGATCTCGATGAGGATGTCGTCTGGGCCAAGATCGCGGCGCGCAATCGTGGTGGGAACAAGTGGTGCACCAGGTGCAGGCGCGGCGTATGCCTTGACGTCCATGTGTAGTCCTTAGTTTTGGGGTAGGCAAAGGTTAGCCCGATTAGTTGTCCTGTATGTACCGAATTGGAAAGTAACGGCCGCTAACGGAAGATCAGTGTGTTGCTCTTGGTAGGTGTAGACGGATTATCTATTGCATAGACAGTAAAACCCGGGCGTACTGGTAGTACGTTTTTTTTGAAGTTTCCATCGGCATCAACTGAAACGGTAAATCGCCTTTGCATGAAGACGCCGGCAGGGGAGCTCACCACAAGTTCGATACTTGAGCCCGCGAACGCTGGGGCAGTTCCAGTCACTGTACCTTGACTCACAGCAAAGACGACAGCTGTTTTCAGCACGATGCCTGTTGGTGCGCTCAGCGTTGACGTTGCCTTGAGCGATGCTGCACCAGTGTCAGGAACGACAGTAATGGTGCCAACTTGGGCTGCATTCGCACCGACTCGGGTAACACTGAGCGTTAACTGACCCTGTGCATTAGTACGACCGTTCTTGACGGTGTTTCCACCTTCAAATCGGGCGGAACCTGTTGCAGTGGCTCGCACTTCTTGATCAAACACAGGCTTACCTGCACCATCAAGGACGGTAACGGTAAGTGTGGTTGTTTGATTCAAGCCTACTGCTACTCCTTCTGGAGTCATAGAAATGCTTGCAGGAATCGCAACGGCTGCAGCACTTGGCGCACCTGAAATACGCACTGGCATGAAGCCAAGTGGCGCAGTTCCATTCAGAATCCCCGCACAGTCAGCGCCGCGCAAGGTTTGGCAGTTTGAACCTAGTGGCCCGAAGTAACCCTTGGACGGGGTGAATGCAGGTGATGCATCGGATGCATCTCCGTACCAAACGAGTGAGAAGTTCTCAGCTCCCTTGGAAAATTGGCACACAACAAGCCCATCCTTTGGTGTTGCGCAACGTTGAAGTTGAGCGCCAATCAGCCAGTCGTAGGTTTGACGCCAGGCTTGCTGCTCATCGGTATTGGCAGGGGTGAGCTGAATACCAAACTTTGGATCAGGTGACTTTGTCCAGACGTACCAGAATGTTGAACCAAAGCCGTAGCGCACAGAATCAATGTAGGAGCGAGAAAGCAAAGCCATTGCTTTATCTCCAGTGATGTCGATCTTGCCTTCACCAAGGCCGGCGAGGCCGTAGTTGGTTTCACTGTCGAACACCGTGGTGAACGGTGCGCCTGAAAGCGCAAGCATTGTGCGGAATTGCGCAACACCTCGAATGCGGTCATCAGCTCCACCTGATGCTGTTGGGTATGAGTGAACGGAGTACGCGTCGGCTGGCCAGTTGCGCGTCTTCAATTCTTCAAGGTAGGCCGGGAAAAACGTTCCGAATGAGCCAGTTGCGCGCGAGGTGGTGTTTGCTGCGACAACCAGCGCATTTGGATTACATGCACGGATTTCCTTGAACGCTGCAGCAGTGAGATCAGCCATCTGTGCTGGAGTGCCCGTGTAGAACGTCTGCAAGTTTGCTTCGTTCCAAATTTCGTATGAACTGATTGCTGGGCCGTACTTGCAGGCAACAGCACGCACATACGCACTCCAGTCAGCAATGCTCTTTGGATTGTCGGCAGCACTGCCATTGCCAGCCCATGCAGGTGTCCCACCAAGAACCATCATGACCTTGGCATTGAGAACCTGCGCTGTTTCAATTTGCTTGCTGAGCTTGCGCCATACAAACGTGCCCTTGGTTGGCTCTAAGTCACGCCAGGTGGTTTCGGTATCCCACATTCGCACATAACCAACGGGAACCGTCGGAATTGTTGCCGGGTCTGTAGGACCCTCGGTGCCGCTCTTGACATCGCTGAACCAGTCAGCTGGTGCGTGAATGCCAAAGAGATCGCGACCAACAGCAGGCATTGTCGGTGCGCTGTAACTTGCAAGGATTGCAGGATTCTCCACAGCTACTTCAGAGGCGATTTGTGGAACTGCAACGATGTTAAACACACTTCCTTCGTTGGGGACCGTGTAGTTAATTTTGCAAATTTCCGCGAGGCAATTGTCGAGATTGACTTGGAAGTTCGCCGCCATATTGGGAGACAGGCTCAATCCCCAAGCTTTGAGATTCATCAATGTTGCGACAGTCCATGCCTGGAAAAGAGCAGGCGCGGTGAGCTGTAAACGAGCAAGTTCAATCTGATCAGGGTCAGCATTATTGATCATCAAGTTAAGAATTCGATTGGTCATGGCGATGTTGTTTCTCGACACAATCCAGTAGTTCGAAATGTTATTGATGATGTAGTTACCTGAGTAGTCGATTATGGGTCTTGGGCGTGAGCGCATTTTGCTCGATGATGAAACCTTGCTCACTGCAGTGCTGAATGCCGAACGCTGTGCCGGAGTCCACTGAGACGCACCTTGACCCCAGATGTAAGCGTCAGGAAGAAGCTTTGTAAGTCTCACGTCCGAGGGCTTCGTTGTTGTTTTGGCGCCGAAGTCCAAAGTCCACAATCCACCAGTGAGTTTGCAACCGCCACCAACGCGCGGAGTTTTCGTCGCGAGCTTGATCAACATCTGGTTGTACAGCGTGCAACCGCGCTTGTCTTTCGCCTTTGACGTTAGCGAGGGGAACAGTCCTTGCTTGAAGCCATTGCGCAGTGGTGAGACCACTGGAATCGTCGAAAGAATCTGCTTCGGTGTGCCGGCAATTGCCGCAGCTCTGCCAGTGAGATCACCTTGGCTGCTGGATTGAACACCCGTTTCAGGTGCTGCCTGGGCTACCTGAGCGGTAGGAAGCAGGAGAGAAAAACCAATGGCAAGAACCGCGAGACGAGTGCGCATGAGCGGAGTCTTCCCCACGAATCGGAAAAAGTACACCGAACTCACAATTAGTTACACCCTTATAACAAGGTCTTAGTTCCCACCTGGAGTCAAAAGCCAAATCCGAGATCCGCCAACCAGGGCTGCACCGTTTGGCACGATCACCGTTTCATCGCCTAGCCGGGCAACTGACGCTGGCGTGAGGTGACGAGAGTTGCCACCGCCGACATAAAGTCGATCCCAAAGAAATACCGGGCGAAGACTGTCAACGAGACGAACCACGCGACGCGACCACAATGCGTCACCAAGACGACGACGTTCAGGCTCACCGATGTAGTTGTCGAACACCACGTCAGGTTTCACCGGAATCTGGGAGAGCTCTAAGTGGGGTGCCAGGTCCCCACCATCAAAGAGTGCAAAGCCCAGACCAGTGCCAAGAGTCAGCACAACTTCAAGTCCTTGGCCAGTGACTACTCCTGCGGCGTGCACTTCAGCATCGTTTAACACTTTGCAAGGAATACCGAGTGCTTCAGTGAGGGCGGTGCGAGCATCAAAGCCCTCCCATGCCTCGACGAGTTCGGGCAGCACTTTGCTGCGCGGGCCTGACTTGGTGATGTAGTGCGGAGTTTTGATAACCACGCCGTGACGGATCATTCCGGGCAACCCAATGGTGGCTCGATCAGCTGCAGGGAGTTGCTTGGCTAGGGCGGCCAAGGTTTCCACGAAAAGGGTCGGGGAAAGTGGGTAAGGGGTCGGCACCCGTACGGGTTGGGCCCGCATGGTGCCGGTGTCATCAAGGACGCTGCCCTTGATTCCGCCGCCTCCGCAGTCAATAGCCAATGTGGTGGTCATAGCACCGAAGTGTGCCCGATAAGATTCACGCGCTCATACGTTGGAGACGTCGCATAGCCCGGTCGAGTGCGCCTCACTGCTAATGAGGTAAGGAGTTAAATCCTTCGGAGGTTCAAATCCTCTCGTCTCCGCTGCTAGAGCAGGGACCTCGACTTCGGTCGAGGTCCCTACTCTTTATAGAGGAAATGACCTCAAGTTTGAGCATTGCTGACGGCAGGCTAGACTCGGCCCTCGTTATAAAGCACGCGCCCGTAGCTCAACGGATAGAGCATTTGACTACGGATCAAAAGGTTGCACGTTCGAATCGTGCCGGGCGCACGAGAGTGTTGAGACTCGAGCTAACAAGATCCCTAGGTGACTGGGGGTCTTTTCCTTTAGCCCCTTATGTGGCGGTCTGGTCAGTTCGTCGCCACCAACCGCGTTGCTCCCGAGTCCGAATTGAATGACAGTTCGCACAACGCACATCGCATTTATCGACCTCCTTTTGAACAGTCCGAAGCGAATACCCCGTTGTGACCAGGACCGATACATGTGCACACTTTTCGAGCGGGTCACGATGATCAAACTCGAGCACTCGAATGTCACTATTTCCGCAGTCAACACAAGGGTGAGTTGCTAGGTAGTCGAGTATCCATTTCTTGACGTCCAGAGTTGTCTGGCGATTACGAGTACGGGCCTTATGCAAGTAGTACTCACGATTTTGCTCATAATGGGAACGCCCACGAGCTCGTCGACATTCCAAGCACAAGTGTTCTTTCCCAGGAAAATCTACTTCGCTTGCTTTCGCCGAACATCCTCGGCAGATGCGCTCAACCTCATGAATCGTCATATGAAATTTTCGCGCTTAGGTCTGACAAATCAGGAGCCTCAATCCAGAGGAGGTGAAATGCGCGTGTTGCTAGTTCCGGTGAGAATTAGGCGTATGGTCAAAATATCGCCGTCGTTCAGACCGCGCTAATAAGGGAAACGCCATGGGCGAGAAGACCTCAAAGAAGAATGTGAAGAAGCCTTCAAAATCAATTAAGGAAAAGCGCGCCGAAAAGCGCGGTGCAGCAGCAGCTGCTGACTCGATCGTTATTCCAAAGAAGTAGGCGTCAACGTGCCGGGGTCAATTGAAGTAATGAGTGACTGACCCCAGCACGTGCGTTAGACAGCAGGTGGTTGATTTGGTCGTGCACCCGGTGCACCTGGAGCACCAGGACCACCTGGGGGAGGCCCACCAGCAGGGGCACCACCAACGACCGGACCGTTAGCACTGCCCATTGGCGGCATTGGCCCGGCGGCTGCACCACTTTGCGTTACTGGAGTTCCCTTATAGCAACCGATGATGTACGGGAACGTAGTCGTTGCGTGATACCCATAGGTTCCGTCAGGTTCCATTCGACCATTGCACGCATCAAGAACATTGCCCTTCTGGCCGCTCTTGTACGTATAGGAACCCCACGCATCGGTTTTTGGATTTTTCGTTTGTACGTAACCCGATTTAAAGGTTGCAGTTTTCGTGCAGGCAGCATTCAGGCAGCCCTTTGCGTTGTAAATCGGAAAACCATCCAGGGCGTAACCCAAAACTTTGCGTTGAGAAAGATTGCACTGCGCATCAAGGCCTAAGTAATGATCGTGATATTCACTAGCTGGCCCAGTGTGACCACCGCATGAATCCAAAATTCCGTTATAGACCGGATCGCCGTAAGCCTCAGCCGCTGGCATCGGCCCCTCCATTGGTCCATAAATCGGGATTCCTGTGACGGTAAAACCGATCGTGCCCATCTTGGTGTTGATTGCAGTTTTGGTCTTTGCGACCGTTGGACTCACGGGGATGGTCCAGGTCCAAGTTTGAGACTTCAACGAGTTCGGTGTTTTTGGCGTGAACGGATAACTGATCATGCCGTTGGATTTCACCGTGAGCATGTTGTTTGCGCATGAAGCGGAGATCATTGGTTTGTCATAACCGGCTCCTGCGCCAACTGAAGTTGAGAGGTCAGGGAAATTCCCGGCCGGGCAACCAGCCGGGGCTGCATTGGTGGTTGATGGAATCCCGATCAAAGTAAACGCAACAGCCGAGAGTGCGATGGCACCGATTCCAATTTTCCCAAAAGTCTTTCCAGTTGCTGCTGTCATGACGTTTTCCGTTCGTAATTGAGTACCGGAACTGATGATGCCAGAGTTTTCAAAGACATTGCAGACAATAGCGAATCTCGAGTTGCGTTCGTCGCCGACAACGTTAGCGGAGCTTTAAGTGCATAGGCAGTGATCGTGTACTGCTTTGACCCTGAGCCCTGAGAGCAAGGTGGGGTGTAAGCGAGGTTGTTGTCTTTGAAATTGTGGCCGACCATGCCACCGCCAGTTGAGCCTTGGTTGATGGCTTTGGTTGTGCCTGGCAGGTTGTAGAGCGTCCAGTAAACATGAGTACTCGGTTCCGTTTCTCCTGGACGAGCCGGACCAGGAACTCCGTGCATAATCACGGCGATGCTTTTCGTATTTTTAGGGATACCAGCAAATGCGAGTGCGGGAGAGACGGATGCCCCATCGCAAGTATTCGCAATCGGCAAGAGATTGTTTGCTTCGGCTCCGGGCACGCTGACTTTGAATGTTACTGGCGTAGATTTCGTTGCGGTCGCACTACTGAGCGGCAGCGCTGAGAGAACAACAACGCTCAGACAACCGACAATTGCAGTTTTTGTTCTTACTCGAATCATTTCGACACCTTTGTGCGCAGCAAAACAGTGTTGTCGAGTTTCAAATCTGAACTCCACACTAATTTCGCAGAGGGGCTCCAGTTGATAGTCAGATAACCATCTTTTACGCCCACATCCTGAGGGGAGTACTGAGTTGCACTTTTCCAGGATGCATCCTTAAAACTTGCGGTATTCCACCCGGTTGGAACATTCAACGTTGAACTTTGGCAGTCAGTTGACGGCTTGGAGGAGGTCACGCATGTCGGGTTGAGCGGCGCGGTATTTATCGTGAACGATTTCCAGGTACTTGAAGTTGCGGTCACCACCTTGCCAGACTTCACTTCCTTAATTTGCGCAACGATACCGCCGTCACCAATTTGTTGACGTGGACTACCGATGTATTCAAGGCCGGAGGCGTCTTGGGTGAAGTCTTTTGCAACGAGTCCAATAGTGAGCGGATAGGTGGCCGTGAACTTGATTGTTTCCGCATTGAATGAACGCTCGGTGGTGATGGGAACTGAGTCTTCACCGACGAGTTTGCCGTTTGCGTAGAGGGCGAACCAGTTATCAGCCCACACATCAGCGATGAACTCAATTTGCTTTGGCTTAGCGGTAATGGTTACGGCATGCGCAGAGGAAGTCTGCGAGCTCAAAGTGAGAGCGCCACTCGTGACAACCATTGCGGCAAACGAAGCTAAAATTATTTTCATGGGCGCACACTAAGTTCAAAATTCAGGTGCGACTAGTCATAACCATGCTTTCTTACTAAACCCTTGCTCAATTCACATACTCTTCACAAGGTTGACTGCAAAGTTTTCCCTACGACTTCATCGGGAGGAATACTCATGGCTCACAATCATCACTTTCACGCGGATTCAGGAACTCATCTCGACCATGGTCAGGGGAATGGTCACGGGCATGAGATCTCGCATCTACCTGAACTTGATCGACGATCCTTGTTGCTCGGGGCAGGGGCCGTTGCTTCGTTGGGATTGCTCTCCATGCTTGCCCGCCCTGCGGCGGCACATGCCGCAACGACAGGGGTAACGAAATTACCTGGCTTTGATGCGTTCGCTAGCTCAGTCAAGGTGATGCGAAGCGGAAAGTATTACCTTGTCGAAAGTTCGGGTCTTCCGTCACACAACATGATGGTCGGCATTAAGAGTTGGCAACAACAAGTGCCAAACGCTCAGAGTTACACCGGCACACGGGCATGGTCGATTCCCGCAACTCCAGTAATGAGCAAGGCTCCGATGTCAGCGAAGAATCATTTTCTGCGTGGCGCGATTGCCTTAGCAGTCAATGGTGTCCCGATTTTTAACGCGTTGAACAACCGTGGTGATGATGCATATCTCTCGGGTGAACTCGATAACTGGGGAGGTCATTGCGGTCGAGCTGATGATTACCACTATCACGTGGCCCCCTTGCACTTGCAAAGTATCGTCGGGCGCACATCACCAATTGCCTACGCTCTTGACGGTTATCCAATTTATGGAACGACGGAACCTGATGGAAGTGCAGTCGTGGGCCTTGACGAATTCAATGGACACTTCGACAAGAAAAAGAAGTACCACTACCACGGTACTTCGACCTACCCCTATATCAATGGTGGCTTCAAAGGCGTTGTGTCCGAAGTTGAAGGACAAGTGTCGCCTCAACCATCTGCTAACCCGTACCGCGATGGCGGAGAGCCATTGCGTGGTGCAGTTGTGACGAACTTTGTTCAAACAGGTCCAACAGCGTACGACTTGACCTACGCCTTAAATGGCGGGAATTACCACGTGCGATATGCAACCTCTGGAAATGAGATGAGTGTTGATTATGTGGACCCACAAGGCGCAATTCGCCATGAGGTGTACACCCGCCGCAATCGGTGACGCTGCTACTTGCTGGGGTTGATAGGAAATGTCATCTGCACAGCGAGGCCACCAAGTGCGCTCGGTTGAAGATTGATAGTTCCGTCAACGGAGTCAGCAATTCCGCGCATGATGCTCATGCCAAGCCCCGAGCCACCAGACTCGCGTGAGCGAGATTGATCAAAGCGTTGGAAGAATTGAATACCTGCTGAGTAGGCATCGTTGGGTAGCCCTGGACCGCCATCTTCAATCGTGAGCACTGCATCAGCACGCACTTTCTTCAAAGAGATGTTTACCGGGGCGTCGCTTGGTGTGTGACGTCGAATATTAGAGAAGACATTCGAGAGTAAGCGCACCATTAAGTCAGGCGAACACATAATTGAGATATCGCCCTCAAGCGACTGTGTTACCGATCGCAAGGGCTCAAGTTGCTCAAGGTCAGTAATTTGATGCTGGAGTGCACTGGAGAGATCAAATTCTTCTTGAGTGCGGGAACTGTCCTCTGAGAGTTCAGCGATGAGCAATAAATCTCGAATGAGGGTTTCCATACGGTCGATCTCAGTTCCCATGCGCGAGTAGTAGCGCTCTAACTGTTCGGCGTCGGAAACCTTGTTGCTGGATAACAGTTCGACGTAGCCCTTGATAACGGTCAAAGGTGTGCGCAATTCATGTGAGGCATCACCCAAGAACTCCTGCATATGTTTTTGTCGCTGTTCAAGTGCTGTAACGAGGTTTGCCAACTGACTGTCTTGGCGGAAAAACACAAACGTCACCAGGAAGCCGAGCAGCATCATGCCCAGAGTGAAGAGCGAAAGCAGTTTGATCTGATCAGCGCGGTTGCTGATCACGGGTTCTAATGACGTTGATACTAATAGGTAGTCGTCGTCTCCGAGTGGTGCAGCACTCATGCGAACTGGATTGGGTGCATCTAATGAGATCGGTTCCTTGACAGACTCAGTAAGCTGGGTTGCGGTAGGGGGATCTTGTAATCCATTGGTGCTATCAGAGATTTCAATGACTTCACCGTCAGGCGTGAGGTAGGTCATCGTGACAGGAAATGGACTGTCATCAACTAAGAATTGCGAAAGCATGAGTGGATCATCTTCGGTTGTTGAAAGTTGTGTTGTGTAATCGACAAGCACACTGTCAATGCGGTTTAGCTCAACAGATTCAGATCGAAGAATGGCAAACCCACCGATAGCTACCGCGATAAATGCGATAATCAAAGTCACCGTGATGGTGAGGCGGGTTTGCAGTTTCATTACTTGGCCATGAGTTGGAAACCTGCACCGCGGATTGTCCGAATGCCTTCGTAATCATCGCGATGAAGTTTTCGGCGCAAGTAGGAAATGTAGGTGTCTACAACACTGGTATTACTTTCAAAGTCGATATCCCAAACAGCTCGAAGCAGTGCTTCCTTACTGACAACAAATCCTGCGCGCAACATCAGTTCTTCGAGCAGACGAAATTCAGTTTGGGTGAGATCGATGGTTTCATCTTGATACTTCACCAGATGCCGACCTTGATCAAGAGTGATTGGTCCGCACTGAAGCACGGCATCAACTTGTTGTGCAGGCATTGTTCGCCGCAGTACCGCTGCGACTCGCAGTACGAGTTCCTCTAAACCAAATGGCTTCGTCACGTAATCATCAGCACCGAGCTTGAGCCCGGTAGTGATGTCATTGCGGTCCCCGCGGGCACTGAGCATGATCGCTGGGGTTTGATGACCGTCTTTGCGATGTCGCTCTAAAAGAGCAAAGCCGTCCATCTTGGGCATATTGATATCAATCAGCATCAGGTCCACTGGCTGCTTGAGCAACAAGTTGAGGGCCTCAACTCCGTCGGGGGCGGTGATGGTGAGATAACCGGACATGCCGAGGGCATCGCTCAAGAGCTCACGCACCCCTGGCTCGTCATCAACGATCAAAATCATCGCCTGGCTCATCGCCCACCTCCTGCGGGAAATCTATCTGGAGAAAGGGACGGTACGTCCATGGCTGGTCCGATCCGCCCGATTGGGGGTTTGCTCAGAGAACTCACAGGAATTTCACAGAAACGGGGTGGAAGATTCCTGTAGGTCAACAGATGAAACCACGGGAGGGTCGGAGATGAAGCGGACCGCAGGTCTGGTGGCAGGTGCATTAACGGGAGTGATCCTGTTGAGCAGTGCTCCAGTGGCGTTCGCAGATTCACATCCGGCTCCTTCACCTCGTCAGCAGGCTGCGGGGGCAGCTCGACCGGTGACTGCGGGGGCAGTTCATCTGGTTGCTGATGTGCGAGTCGCTCCCCGAGATGCTCAACAAGCCGCTCGCAGAGTGGTCAACGATTCATTCAAGGCCGCGATTGATGCCGCAACCGCACGATTCGATCGAGCAATGGCGTCGGCGAAAACTGCTGCCGCGAAAGCTGCGGCTCACGCAAATCGCCGAGCTGACGTCGCTTCTGCAATTGCTGCTCGTCAGGCAGCGCTTGACGCGATTCCAACTCCTGCGCCTAAGCCACCTA
>WLOE01000032.1 GCA_009699465.1 Actinomycetota bacterium
CAACCTGAGCAGCGACGTGCTCTACCCAAGCGGCTGGGTCCGGTCCGATAGGGGAAACCCACACCTGATCGACACCCATTGCCGCATAGGCCTCCATCTGGCGAAGGAATGCATCGACGTCAGGCTGTTGGCCAGGAGCGCTTGTAGTAATTGTTTTATGCACGGAGGCCGGATCACGGCCAAGGTCGACGCAATGTTGGTTGAGTACACCGATTTTGTGCGCTACTTCTGCTGAATCAAAGGCAAAAAGATTGCACGCGTCTGCGTACTTCGCAACCAACCGCAGCGTCTTTTTTTCGCCGCCTCCACCAATCAAGATTGGTGGTCGAGGTTGCTGAATGGGTTGTGGAACACAAATGGTTTCTGCGAGTTGATAATGCTTGCCGTTGTATGGCCCGTCGTTGTCACTCCACATTTGTAAACAGATTTGCAATGCTTCTTCTAGACGTTCAAAGCGCTCGGCAACTGGAGGGAAAGGCACACCCAAGCCAAGATGCTCGCGTTCGTACCAAGCAGCTCCGATTCCTAATTGCGCTCGACCCTGTGACAACACATCAAGCGTGGTTACGGTTTTGGCCAGCAAAGCTGGATGGCGGTACGTAACACCAGTGACGAGTAAACCCAAAGTAATGGTGCTGGTGTGTGCTGCAAGGAATCCCAAAGTCGTGTAACCCTCGAGCATTGGATCTTGCGCTGTTGCCAGTTGCTCCATTTGGAACCAGTGATCCATCACTGTGAAGACTGAACAACCACCCGCCTCTGCTGCCCGAGCCGTTGCTGCGATGGTTGGCCCAATTGCTGCAGGCCCGCCTGGCAGAGTGAACATTGGGTAGTGGATTGCAAGTTTCATGCCGCAAGACTAGGTTCGAAATCCGACCTCATGGGGGTGTTTACCTAAGTTTGCGGACGAGTTCCCCGAGATTGAGGTTCTTCCAGTTCTCAATCAAGTTTGTCATCGTGAAGAGCATGACCCGTGAGGTGTAAAGATCGCGGAAAATCGGGTCGCGAGGTCCAGATACCGCATCGATATCTTCAATATCTCGAGCAACGGCAACCGGGGCAGCCATGGAGATGCCGAAATTTGTCGCTAATGAAAGACGAACATGCAGGCTCAGTTCCTCTCGTGACAGCTTTTCGACGCCTTGTGCCTCGAACTCTTGAATGAAGACGCTTAAGAGTTCATCAAGATTTTCTGCCCATACCGACGGCTCTGCGCAGCCAAGAGCCCCACTTACCACTTGAGTGAAAGGCAGCACCCCGCAGTTCGCCCAGTCGATGAAGCCGCAAACCAGAGAACCGTCTGGCTGGCGTTCAAACCAGCAGTTGTCGATATTGCCATTCCAATGCGAGAAGGCAACGAACTTAGGGCGGCCACTCTGGAGAATTTCCTGGATTCGTGGGCGGGCAGCAAATCCATCAGCCATGAAACTCAGGAATTCTTCGCGAAGCCCAGCTTCTTGGAAATGATCAGGAAAGAGTTTTGGGTACCGCTCGATGAAATCGAACATGCGCTGAGCACGCTGAACTGTATGGTCGTCAGAAGCCTGTGACCGAAATTGCGCTGCCCCCGCTTCGGCGTCACCAAAGAGTTCATCGAATTCCGGTGAGAGTTTTCCGGCGCGATGTGCTCCTGAAAGCCGCCCCATGCTGGCAAAGATGGCGCGGTAATGATCAACCGCATCAGCATCATCCATGAGGTAGTCCATGCACTTGGGGTGCGGGATTTCTACATTGCCTTCGCCGTAAGGAATGAGTTCAGTAATTAACAAACCGGTCTCAGATTCAGATTCAAGATCACCAAACATCAGTAATGGGACCTTGACCGGAAAATCTGGCGATCGGGAGAGTAGCGCGAAGTTCACTTCCGACAACATCATGTGTTTAGCGCTATCCCAAAGGGCGTTATCAAAATTGCGTGAGAACTTCACAAAGAGACGATTAGGAAGCGCACTATTTGGCTTTTCATATTCGACAGTCATCTGAAGCTTCTTGCCGCTTCCGCCATCAAAGAATTCAGCCGAATCAACAATCGACACCACTCGATTGTTTTCCGCTAATTGGCCACTAGCCCGAAATGCATAAGTCAGGAACTCAGTGCCACCCTCAAGGAGGGCATCTGGGTCGGCTGGAATGGAGAGTCCGAAGTTATCGCCGACGACCCAAGCCTCATTCGTGGAGGAATTCTCATCGACCACGGGTGAATTCACTTGACTGATATTACCGTTGGAAGCCTGCGGGATAGTGGACAGTACTCGCCAATCAACAAAAAGTTGTGGCTTCGATCCCGATGGATCGAAGCCACAATTCCTGCACGTGGACTAGATGGTCATGAGTTCATGAATTTCGTCATTGCTATGAGTGCATTCTCAACGCATGAGTCAGTGATGGTCAGATCGGTGATCGTGTTGAAGTCCTGAGAAGTCGGACAGTCAGCGACTGGGGACCCAACTTGAGCAACCATCATTTGAATTGAATGAATCATCTGGTCCGGAGTTGAACCAAGAAGACTTGAAGCAACTGATGCCTTCGTAGTCACAGCGCCCATGCTGTCAGTGCAAGATTGCGCTGTTGCATCGTAAGTGCCACCTATAGCCAATTTTGCAGTGGAACCTTCACAAATTGCCTGGAAGTATTCAGTGATCACCGAGTCAGGAACCTGGTAGTTCAACGAGGCGGTCCCAACAGTGGCATCAGCAACTCCAGTGTCCGTCGTCGCCACCGATGTTGGTTCTGCACTTGTATCTGACGATGGTGATGACGAACATGCGCTTGTGATTCCAACGAGACTCACGAGCGCGAGGCTGATAGCGACCGACTTCATCTTGATGCTCATGTAAGGCTCAATTCTTTAGCGGTGTGGGTCGACCTGCGAGCAGGATGAAGCTTTAGGCAGGAGTTGAGCTGCCGAAAATCGCAATAAGAATTGTGACAACCAGACCTACGATCAGAAATACGACACCGATGATGCCAAGAATGTAGCCAGCTTTAGCAGCGCCGGCATTTGTTGCTTGACCCATAGCAGCCCGCTTGAGAGCTATGCGACCAAACACGATTGCAAGAATCGGGCCAACGAGAGGCAAACATAAGAAGCCTAAAATGCCCATAATGAGAGCAGCCGTGCCCATGCCATTTTGAGGAGCCTGCGAAGAAGCTGATGTGTTTTGATGGTCAGACATGCGCATCTCATTTCGTTAGATGGAACCCCGTGGGCAGAAATGTAGTGGTGGAGCCAGAAAAAGTCCCATCTTTAAAGTGAATGAGACCTGAAGAAACGTGCGCCCGGAGGGACTCGAACCCCCAACCGACTGGGTAGAAACCAGGAGCTCTATCCGTTGAGCTACGGGCGCCAGTGCTACTTACTGTCTGGCTGCTCTCGCAGCAACATCAGCAGCACGCGCAATTATTGCAAGATCATCATCGGTGTGAGCAGCCGATACAAACCACGCTTCATACGCTGACGGTGGTAGCCACACACCGTTTTCTAGCATTGCGTGGAAGAAGCGCCCGAACGCTGCGGTGTCTTGGGTCTTGGCATCGTCGTACGTATGAACCGGCTTGTCAGTGAAGAAGAAGCTGAACAGATTGCCCGCGCGCTGAGATTGATGAGCCACCCGGTGCTTGGTGAGGGCGTCACTGATGATTGCGAAGACCTGATCGGCCATTGCATCAAGGTGCATGTACACGTCAGGGGTGCAATTACGCAGCGTTACTAGCCCCGCAGTTGTTGCGACTGGATTGCCACTGAGCGTTCCTGCTTGATACACCGGGCCAGCGGGAGCAAGAAGATCCATGATCTCGGCATTGCCAGCAACGGCGGCCAATGGCATTCCGCCACCAATCACCTTGCCGTAGGTGAATAGGTCCGGAGCCCAATCTTCACGAGTGCCTTCGATACCCCACCAGCCATCGGCGGAGACTCGGAAGCCGGTCATGACTTCATCAAAGATGAATACAGCTCCGTATTGGTTGCACAGTTCACTGATGCGCTTATTGAAACCCGGTGGTGGTGGAACGACTCCCATGTTTGCTGGGATCGCTTCGGTGATCACTGCGGCGATTTCGTTGCCTCGGGCTGCGAAGACTTCTTCGAGAGCTTTCACGTCGCCATACGCAAGAGTGATCGTGTCTTTGGCTGCCCCTTTAGTTACGCCAGGGGAGTCAGGAAGACCAAGGGTTGCCACACCCGATCCAGCAGCAACCAACATTGAGTCCGCGTGACCGTGATAGCAACCCGCAAACTTCACAATGACATCGCGTTTGCTCTTTGCACGGGCAATGCGCAGTGCTGTCATGACTGCTTCAGTTCCTGAGTTTGTGAAGCGGACCTTTTCGACAGCATTTACTCGACTCACGATTGCTTCAGCGAGTTCAACCTCAGGTGGGCACGGCGCGCCAAAAGAAAATGAGTTCTTCGCAACGTTTGCTACTTCGGCAACAACATCAGGATGGGCGTGGCCAAGAATTGCTGGACCCCATGCGCCAACAAGGTCAACGTATTCATTGCCATCAACGTCAGTAATGCGTGAGCCCTTGGCCTTGGCAACGTAGGGAGGTTTGCCCCCTACTGAACGAAATGCGCGCACCGGAGAACTTACGCCACCTGGGATAACAGCTTGCGCGCGCTCGAACCAACGTTCTGACTTATTCACAAGGATTACCGATTCAGCAAGTGAGCAACTTCCGTTGCCCAGTAGGTGGCGATGATGTCAGCGCCTGCGCGCTTCACTGATGTGAGAGTTTCAAGAATTGCTCGCTCACGATCGAGCATGCCGGCTGCTGCAGCGGCTTCAATCATTGATGATTCACCAGAAACTACATAGGCGGCAACGGGAATATCAACTTCACCACTTACTCGGGCGATCACGTCAAGATATGGAAGACCAGGCTTGACCATCACGATGTCAGCACCTTCAGCAACATCAAGTCGAACTTCGCGAATGGCTTCCATCACGTTGCCGGGATCTTGTTGGTAGGACTTGCGGTCGCCATCGAGTGTTGATTCAACTGCATCGCGGAAAGGCCCGTAAAACGCTGACGCGTATTTAGCGGCGTAAGCAAGAAGAACCGTGTCGATCTTGCCTTGTGAATCTAAAGCGGTGCGCACTGCACCAACTTGACCGTCCATCATTCCGCTCAAACCAAGAATGTCAGCGCCTGCATCAGCAAGGGTGATGGCCATGTGTTGGTATTGCGCCAGGGTCGCGTCGTTATCGACATTGCCGTGGGCATCGAGTACGCCACAGTGACCGTGGGTAGTGAATTCATCAAGGCAAAGATCCGCGATCACGGGAAGTGAATCGCCAACTTCAGCTTTCGTCCAGCGAATTGCATCAGCCAAGATGCTGTCGTGCGCACAGGCTGCGTCGCCATTGGCATCTTTATTCGCAGGAACGCCGAAAATCATGACCGAGCCAACGCCGGCCTTGGCGGCCTCGTTCACTGCAGCTTTGAGTGAACTCTGGGTGTGTTGAACCACGCCGGGCATTGAACCAATGGCAATTGGTTCCTTTGCGCCTTCGCGCACAAACACCGGCAAGATCAGGTTTGCTGGATCAAGATGAACCTGACGCACCAAGCGACGCATGCCTTCAGTGCGACGCAGGCGACGCGGGCGCTCGTGGATGTTCATAGTGGAATCAGCCTAGACCCCGGGGATAGTCGCCAATTCTGCTCGGGGGTTAGGGCAGCAGGTGCCTGAACACAGGCCAGCTGGCTTGGTGCGAGTGACGCCGTCGTGCAGGGCGTCTTCCACTAAGTCGGCCAAGGCCACCATGAAGTCTTCGTCGGTGCCAGGAGTGGGAACACGGATATACATGAAGTTGGCTTCTTCGGCTGTAGCCATGGCTTCGGTATCCAGATCCCAGAGCACTTCCATGTGATCGCTAATGAAGCCGATAGGCACGACGACCACAGCAGTTGTATTGCCTTCGACTGCCAGTTGCCGGATCGCATCATTGATGTCTGGCTCAAGCCAAGGATCAGATGGACGACCGCTGCGTGATTGAAAGACCAACTGAAACGGCGGCTGGAGCAATGAGCTGATGTTCACCATTTTCATGATGTCGTTCATTACTTCAACATGCTGACGCACATATTCACCCGGGGCCTCGTGCGGTTCTGGTCCTGAAGCAAGTGCAGAGTCAGTTGGAATTGAATGCGTGGTGAAGAGCACTTGAATCGCGTTGATCGCATGATTGTCAGCGACTAAGAACTGCAAGGAGTCGAGCAGCACTTCAACACTTCGAGTGCGAAAGCCAAGACGATTGCTATAGGGATGCGCCATGGAGATTGACATGTTGGTGCTTCCTAAGTCACCTAGAGCCGCGGCAATGTTTTCGCGATATTGACGGCATCCGCTATATGACGAGTAGGCACTTGTGCTGATGGCAAGAACATTCTTGCGTCCATCGGCCTGCATATCTTGAATCGCATCGGTGAAGTAAGGAGTCCAGTTTCGGTTACCCCAATAAATCGGCAAGTTCACGCCGCGATTCATGAGTTCATGGCGGAGCTCATCGATCAAGGCAATGTTCTGTTGATTAATCGGGCTGATGCCACCAAAGCGAAAGTAATGCTGCCCAACAACCTCTAGGCGTTCTCGCGGAATATTACGACCGGCCGTGACGTTTTCTAGGAAGGGAATGACGTCGTCGGGGCCTTCTGGGCCACCGAATGAGGCAAGCAGAATCGCGTCGTAGGTCATTGCAGGCTTGCAACCCACGTCGCGGCATCAACCCGGCGACCTGTGAAGAACGGAATCTCCTCGCGAACATGCAAGCGAGCCTTTGCTGAACGCAAGGTGCGCATCATGTCGACGATTTCATCAAGGTCATCTGATTCAAGAGCCAAAATCCACTCATAATCACCAAGGGCGAATGCAGCAACAGTGTTGGAAAGAATGCCGCCGTAATCGCGGCCCATCATTCCATGTTCGAACAACATCTCGCGGCGCTCATCTTCAGGGAGCAAGTACCACTCGTATGAGCGGACGAAGGGGTAAACCGAAACCCATTCCTTTGGTTCCTTGCCGAGCATGAATGAAGGTACGTGTGACTTATTGAATTCAGCTGGGCGATGCATACCCATCCCTGACCACGTCATTTCAAGGGACTGACCAAGTTCAGACTGACGAAGTTCGCGCAGTGCTTGCTGAATTGAATCAGCAGTAGGTGCATGCAGCCAAGTCATCACATCGGCATCGGCGCGAAGGCCAGAGATGTCATAAAGACCGCGCACGGTGATGTCCCGCGCTGCCCAACTTTCAAGCAGGGTGTTGAACTCAGTGAGCGCTGACTCTTCTGGGCGGTAGATGCGCTTGAACGCTGTCCAACAGGTGTAGCGGATAATTTCATTCGCCTCACGAGCGGTGAGCTTTGGTTCAGATGCAACTGGGGCATCAGAAGTAGTCATGGCCTTAGTTTCTCACTTCGTTGATTGCGGCGCGCGCTTGGCTAATGGTGCCCGCTAGTCCGTTGCCGGCAAGGCCTGCAATGGCTAGGGAGAGGCCCGGGGTTTGCGCTTGGGCTGCTTTGAGTGCAGCCACCTTGGCTCGGTGCCCAACGCGAGGGTGAACAAGTGAGCCAGTCCAGCGTGCAGCATGGCTGGATTCAAAGGCGGGGAGCGATGCGCCCAGGAGGAGCTCAAGGTCAGCGTGGGCAATTTGCGGCAAGTCTTCGAACATTTCATTGATGACGCCATCGCGACCATATGACAGACGAACCACATGACGGCCATCGCCGTAGGCCTGACGAATCCATTCCCACTTTGCTGATGCGTGCGTGATCGCCTTTGCTTGCAGCTTTGGAGTGCTTGGCGCGATCAGGGCACCGGAGCCCAGCGGGTCATCATCCAGGAGCGGAGTGGAAATCACCGCCGCAAACACCACCACATCGCCAACGCTGATCCGTGACAGTGGTTCGTGAATTTCCGGAATCGAAGTGAGCACTGGTGCGGCTGCATGGGCCGCAAGGGCCACGACTACATGGTCAGTGTCGAAGGATTCTTCATTGGTAGTGATTGTCCACGTTGCACCGCTATGACGAACATCGCTGACCGGCGTATTGAGGATCAGTTCAACATAGTTGTTCTGCAGGTCGGTTACCAGTGCATCAATGAGTTGTGACATGCCGCCGAGGAGGCCGTTCACTGCTGCACCTGGAACACCTGACGCGGCCCGGATCGCGGCTGCTGCTTTTGCGAGTCCGCCATGTTTCTGGGTTGCTGTAGTAATGCCCGGCATAAGCGCTTCTGCTTCAGCAAGATCTGGGTGCAGTGCATGCACGCCACCAACAACAGGTGTGGTGATGAAGTCAGTGATGTCGTCACCAAGACGTGATCGCACAAGTGCACCAAGAGTCAGTTCGGGATCCCAGCTCGTTGGCACAGGTTGAGCATCAAGCTCGGCAGCTTGTTGTGCGGCTTCTTGACCGATGATCGCCACGATGTCATCAGCAAGAGGATTTGTGGGAATGCCCAAGAGTGCATGTGGCATTGGAAAAGTTCCTTGAGGAACAACCAAGCGTGAATCCGATCGACGCGGAGCGGTAACGCGCTCGCCAAGCCCGAGCTCTTGAATGAGATCGAGAGTTTCTGGGCGTGCGATTGCAAAGGCTTCAGCACCAACGTCAACAGTGACTCCGCCAAGTTCTAATCCTTGAATTGCGCCGCCGAAACGATCACTCGCTTCAATCAGGCAAACAGATTTCCCCAGTTGTACGGCGGTGCGGGCAGCAACCAGGCCGCTTATTCCGCCGCCCACGATCACGACATCAAAGCGACGAGCCATGGGCTTTAGCCTTCCTCGTGAACGAGGGCCACCATGCGCGTCAATACATCAGGATCTGTTTCAGGAGGAACACCATGGCCGAGGTTGACGACGTGGCCAGGCGCACTTAGGCCGCGTTTCAATACGTCGCGCACATTGGCTTCGAGTGCTTCCCATGGTCCGCTGAGTAACTCAGGGTCGATGTTGCCCTGGAGCGGCGTGGTTCCACCGAGCAAGTCGTTAGCAACATCAAGCGGTGTGAACTGATCGACACCAACAACAGTTGCGCCGACATCGCGCATCGCAACAAGTAAGTGACCAGTTTTTGTGCCGAAATGAATGCGGGGAACTGGTAGGTCGTCGATCATGCTCATCACTGCAGCTGAATGTGGCGCGACAAAGGTTTGATACTCATCAAGGGTAAGTGCACCAGCCCATGAATCAAAGAGTTGCAATGCGCTTGCGCCAGCAATTGCTTGCGTGCGCAAGAACGAGCCGGTGACTTTGGCAACCCAACCAAGAAGTGCGTGCCAAGTTTCTGGGTCTTCGCGCATTAACGCTTTGGTGTGCAAGTACTCGCGTGATGGTCGGCCTTCTACAAGGTAGGAAGCCAAGGTAAATGGTGCGCCAGCGAAACCAATAAGTGGTGTGGTGTTCAGTTCGGACGTCACGATGCCGACAGTTTCAATAATTGGCGCGAGCGCTGCTGGATCAAGGTCAGGAAGATTGCGCACTTGCTCGGCCGTGCGAATTGCTTCACCCATGACTGGGCCCACTCCAGCAACGATGTCTACATCGATCCCGGCCAGTTTGAGAGGAATGACGATGTCACTAAAGAAAATTGCAGCGTCAACCTTGTGACGTCGGACAGGCTGCAATGTAATTTCTGCCGCCATGTCAGGCCGAAGGCAGGAATCCAGCATTGCGGTGCCTTCACGTAGGGCGCGATATTCAGGAAGTGATCGCCCGGCTTGGCGCATCATCCAAATCGGCCGCGTGGATGGTCGCCCGCCGCGGTAGGCAGTAATAAGAGGTGAGTTCGCGGTGCGCCCAGACATGAGCGGGTGCTCTTGGGGGAGGGCGGCGTGGGAAGTCATGGCTTCAACTTAGTTGCGGCTGCGCTTGCGAATCACGCAGGTCAGGCGAGCGGTGCAGGTGAGGTTCCCCTCGTCGTCGGTGATTTCAATAGCGTAGGTAGCTGTAGTGCTGCCTTCATGAATAGGGGTGGCCACAGCGTGAACTGATCCGCTTCGCACTGCCTTGTGATGGGTGCAGTTGAGTTCTAGGCCAAGGGAGACCCCATCGGAGCCCGCGTGCATGCCACCTGCGATGGATCCCACTGTCTCCGCCAGCGCAGCGTTGGCCCCGCCATGGAGGAGGCCATAGGGCTGAAGATTGCCCATGACTGGCATCGAGGCCTTCACGCAACCTGGTGCCACGTGGGTAATGACCATTCCCATGCTTTCCATCAGGGTGCCATCAATCTGTGGATAGGGCAGGTCTGGAGTGCTCACCCCACGAGTCTAGATCTGGGCAAAGTGATCCCAGTGAGGTGTGGATCACCTTGATCTGCACCGAAGGGACAGCAAGGGCGTATTCACCGTAGAATCCGGGCATGGTCATGGTGATGCTTGGTGCGAGTCACCACGATGTCACCCTTGATGAAGTCAGCCGGCTATGCCAAGCGGCAGAGGGCCTGGCTCCTCGCCTCACTGCGGCCAGCCCAGATATCTCTGGTGCTGTTGTGCTCTCCACCTGTAATCGCTTCGAGATCTACCTTGACCTTGAGCGTTTCCACGATGCCGTTGAGCTCACCACTGCTTCCGTTGCACAAGCGGCCGGGCTAGATCCAGATTTCGTTGTTGATGCAATGCGAGTGGTTGTGGGAACTGCTGTTGGTCAGCACCTCTTCTCTGTTGCATCTGGCCTTGAATCGATGGTGATCGGCGAAGATGAAATCGCAGGCCAAGTCCGTCAAGCATTAGCCACCGCACAATCAGATGGCACAACGTCACCAAGCCTTGAGCGTTTGATGCAGCGTGCGCTTGCAACATCGAAGTCAGTTACAAGTTCCACTGGGCTTGGTGCTGCAGGGCGCTCAATCGCGAGCGTTGGTCTTGACGTTGCAGAGCAGCGCTATGGATCAGTTGCTGGGCGTCGGGCGCTTGTGCTTGGAACGGGTTCGTATGCGCGTGTAGTAACCGCAGCACTACAAAAGCGTGGATGCGTTGATATTCAGGTCTATTCATCATCTGGTCGAGCCACTCAGTTCGCACAGAATCGGGAAATTGCGCCTATCGATGTTGATGACTTAATTGAGGCGGTTGCCCAAGCCGACATCATTGCCGCGTGTAGCGGATCGGCTCAGTACCTCATCAACCGAGCATCATTAGAAGCGGCTCAGGCTTTGCGAGCGACAGGCGCAGCCAAGGTCCTTCCCATTATTGATTTAGCGTTATCGCCAGACATTGATCCCGATGTGGCACTTTGCGATTTTGCAGACGTCATCAACCTTGAAGTGATTCGAGAGTTTGCCCCACGTGAACATTCATCAGCGATCCTTGAGGCTCAAGACATCGTGTTGAAGGCAGTTTCTGAATTTGAATTAACTGAATCAGGGCGCACGGCAGATCATGCAGTAGTAGCGATGCGAACACATGTGATGTCAATCATTAATGAAGAGCTTGAGCGCATTCGCACCCGAGTCGATGCTGAAACGGCAGAAGAGGTTGCTCGAGCCTTGCATCGTGTATCGAATTCGATCTTGCATACGCCGTCGGTTCGTGCGCAGGAACTTGCTCGCACAGGTGAGTTCGCTGACTACCAAAAGGCAATCCACACGCTCTTTGGTATTGAACTCGATGCACGCGGCTAATCCGATTCGTCTTGGCACGCGTGCCAGTCTCCTTGCTCGAACCCAATCAGCAACTGTCGGCGATGCGCTTGCTGATATCGCTGGGCGCAAGTGGGAAGAAATTCTCATTCGCACGCCAGGGGATGACACCACCACATCGTTAAATCAACCCGGAAATCCTGGATTGTTTGTATCCACGTTGCGCCGCGCGCTGCTTGCTGGCGAAGTTGATGTGATCGTGCATTCATTTAAAGACTTACCAAGCGCTCCTGAACCTGGCATCACACTTGCAGCCGTGCCATTGCGTGAAGACCCACGAGATGTGTTGGTGTGTCGAGATGGATTGACGTTCGCCACCTTGCCGCAAGGCGCAAAGGTCGGCACCAGCTCGCCACGGCGCGCAGCGATGTTGTTGGCACAGCGCCCTGATCTCATTATTGAGCCGATACGCGGCAATATCGATACGCGCATGCGCAAGGCAATGGACGGCGAAGTCGATGCAGTAGTGCTTGCTTATGCAGGTATCGCTCGACTTGGTCGCACGGAGTTGATCAGTGACATGCTTGATCCACTAGAGGTGGTGCCTGCGCCAGCGCAAGGCGCACTCGCAATTGAATGCCGCACAGGCGATGAACTTGCAACTCTCATTGCGCAATTGCAAGACCCTGTTTCGCGAATCACCACTGCAGCTGAGCGAGAAGTACTCGTCGGAATCAATGCAGAGTGCACCACTGCTATTGGCGCGTATGCAACATTTGATGGAACGCAACTCGTACTCACTGCCGAACTCTTTGACCGCGAGGAACGTTCACGGGTGCACCTGCGTGAAACGCTTTCTGTTAACGATGTGATGCAAGCGCGCGCCATGGGTTTGCGTGCTGCTGCGGAATTACTTCGTCCAAGTGAGCACAAGCCGGTGCTGTTGGTGCGCGCAAGCGATAACGAAGCCGATGCTGCAGCTCTGAAGTCTCTTGGCATTTCTTCGATCACAGATTCGTATTTGCAGATGACACAGTCGCAATCAAATGTTGATGCAATTCGAATGCTCGAACAATTGAAATCTGGCGTTGACTGGTGTGTTGTCACCTCGCAAATGGCAATACCTAGTTGGGCGAACCTTGTTGGTCGTACCGAACTTGAAGCAGCATTCAAAGATGCAACTCAACGTGGCATGAAGATCGCAGTTGTTGGTGCAAAAACTGCCGAAACAGTGCAGGCTCTTGGTGTGGCGGTGGATCTGATTCCTCGCGAACCCTCTGCGGCAGGATTAATCAAAGAAATGCCGCTAGGTGTTGGTTCAATTCTCTTCCCGCATGGCTCGATTGCCATGCGCGCGCTACCCGATGGTTTGAGTGCTTCAGGAGCTACCGTGCACGAAGGCGTGGTGTACGAAACCACAGTTGTTGAACACGATCCTGTGTCGTTGTTGTTGCTGAAGCAAGGGCATGTCGGAGCACTTATATTGCGTTCACCAAGTGCCGCGCGCGCTATGCATCAAAAGTTTGGAAGCGCGCCACAAATTCCTGTGGTGGTCTCTGGGCCAACTACTGCAGGTGCAGCAACCCAGTTGGGTTTTATGGTCGCTGCGATTTCGGATTCACCGGCAGCCGATGACATGGCTGCGGCAGTGCACCAAGTCTTGAATTTTTAAGTTATCCACCGAGTCCGATTTTCCCGGATCTCATCCACAGATTCAGATTGCCCGTAGCGATGGGTTCATCCTTTCTCCCAAGGTATCGACATCGAGAACACACTCGGTTCGCACCTTGGAGGATGTATGCACGACATAACTTTGACGGTCATTGGCAATGTGGTCAGCGATGTCTCACTTCGCTTCAGTTCAGCTGGCGACCCTGTTGCATCATTTCGAATCGCCTGCACCCCGCGTCGATTTGATCGCACCACTGATCGATGGATCGACAGCGATACGCACTACTTCGGGGTCAGTTGCTGGCGCGATATGGCCCAGAACGTAGTTCAGTCGGTAACGAAGGGAATGCCTGTTGTGGTGCACGGGCGTTTACGCTCCCGTGAAGTTGAACGGGCCTGCGGAGATGCCAGTCACAAGATTCGTTATCAAGACATTGAAGCTCGCTCCGTTGGGCCAGACCTGACTCGGGGCGTTTCAGCCTTCACTCGAGTGAAGCGGCAGTCAGTGGTGGAGAGTGAAGAACGACTCATCGCTGATCTGCAGGGCGCAGCCTTGGCACTTGCCGAGGTTGATGACATCCCGGAGGGCGTCGACCCGGAAACCGGTGAGTTGGTCGAGGACTACGCCCGAATCGCGGCAGATCAGATGGAATCCATCCCCGTTGGAGTCTGATCAATCTGCCCTGAACTCGGCCATGACCCTGGGCCATTAGGCTCACCGGTTATGGCCGAGTTCATTTATACCCTCAGTAAGGCACGCAAAGCCCATGGCGACAAGGTCGTTCTGGACGATGTGACCCTCTCGTTTCTCCCTGGCGCCAAGATCGGTGTGGTGGGTCCAAACGGTGCTGGTAAGTCCAGCCTGCTGAAGATCATGGCCGGCATGGACGACGTTTCTAATGGCGAGGCCAAGCTCCATGAAGGTTTCACGGTGGGGTTCTTGCAGCAGGAGCCAAAGCTTGATGAGACCAAAACAGTCTTAGAAAACGTGGAAGACGGCGTTGCCGAAACCAAGGGCATGGTTGATCGCTTCAATGCAATCTCCGCAGAGATGTCGAACCCCGATGCAGATTTCGACGCCCTTCTTGCTGAGATGGGCCAGCTCCAAGAAGCCATTGATCACCGCAATGCATGGGATCTGGATGCCCAGCTCGAGCAAGCTATGGATGCCCTGCGTTGCCCAGCCCCTGACTCGGCTATTGATGTGCTCTCCGGTGGCGAGAAGCGTCGCGTGGCGTTGTGCCAGTTGCTGCTTCGCCAGCCAGATCTCCTTCTGCTTGACGAACCAACCAACCACCTTGACGCAGAGAGTGTGAACTGGCTCGAGCAGCACCTTGAGAAGTATCCAGGCACCGTGATCGCGATTACCCACGATAGGTACTTCCTGGACAACGTTGCGCAATGGATTTTGGAACTCGACCGCGGGCGTGCTTTCCCTTATGAAGGCAACTACTCCACGTACCTCGACACCAAGGCCACTCGCCTAAAGGTTGAAGGCGCCAAGGACCTGAAGTTGCAGAAGCGTTTGACTGACGAACTGTCATGGGTGCGTTCGAATGCTAAGGCTCGTCAAACCAAGAGCCGTGCTCGTCTTGGTCGTTACGAAGAAATGGCGGCGGAAGCTGACAAGGCACGCAAGCTCGACATGGAAGAAATTCAAATTCCACCTGGCCCACGCTTTGGTTCGGTCGTTGTTGAAGCTAAGAACCTCACCAAAGCATTCGGCGATCGCATCTTGATTGATGATCTTTCATTCACTCTTCCACGTAACGGCATTGTCGGTGTGATCGGACCGAACGGTGTTGGTAAAACAACATTGTTCAAAATGATCGTCGATGCCGCCACGGACGGAAAAGAAGTCGATGAGAAGCCAACCAGCGGTGAACTCAAAGTCGGCGACACGGTCAAGCTTTCCTATGTTGATCAGAACCGTGGTGGTTTGGATCCAGAGAAGAATGTCTGGGAAGTTGTTTCTGATGGTCTTGACTGGATCAAGGTCGGTAACGTGGAAATGCCATCGCGTGCTTATGTTTCGGTGTTCGGATTCAAGGGCCCAGATCAGCAAAAGCCTTCCCGTGTGCTTTCTGGTGGTGAGCGCAACCGTTTGAACCTCGCCCTCACTCTGAAAATGGGTGGCAACCTGTTGCTGCTTGACGAACCAACCAACGATCTTGACGTAGAAACTTTGGGTTCTTTGGAAAATGCACTCCTTGAGTTCCCTGGATGTGCTGTGATTACCTCGCACGATCGCTGGTTCTTGGATCGCATCGCTACGCACATTCTCGCGTACGAAGGTGATTCGCAGTGGTTCTGGTACGAGGGCAACTTCGAGAGCTACGAGAAGAACAAGATCGAACGCCTTGGTGCTGAAGCGGCTCGTCCGCATCGTGCGACTTACCGCAAACTCACGCGAGGATAAACATGACTGTTGTTCGAATGATGATGCAACGACGCATTGCTGATCTTGACGGCCAAGGCCATGTCAACAATGTGAAGTACAGCGAGTACATCCAAGAAGCGCGGGTGAACTTGAAGAATGCTCTTCTTGGTGACTTGGCTCCTGGGTTTTCCCAGGTTGTTGCAAAGATGGAAATCAACTACAAAGTCTCGCTACTGCACGGTTATGAAGCAGTGCCACTTGATGCTTGGGTTTCTCGCATCGGCAACAGCTCTTATGACATCTCCTACGTGTTGTATGACGAGCAAGGTCGCATTTCGTTGACGGCTCTTGGCACGATGGTGGCAACGGGGCCAAATGGTTCGCGTCCTATCCCAGAAGACGTGCGCGCGATCCTTGAATCACATTTGGAAATAGCTGCGAAGTAAGGCGCTTGTTGCGTTACGAGTAGAGATTGATTGTCTCGAGTTCTCTCCCTGATCCCTCAAATAGGGGAGGG